>JADLBG010000036.1 GCA_020847895.1 Bryobacterales bacterium | reverse complement strand
CTACCTTGACGTGCTCCTGTTCGTTGCTCAGGATGTTTTGCGCGGCCGTGTGTCCGCCGCGTTTTTCATCGTTGCTGGTGCGCACCAGGTACCCCGTGTAGCCCTCGTGAATCAGCTTCGCGCACAGGCCCGCGGCGTAGTAGGGAATGTCGTCCAGATGCGCATGAACCGCGACGAACACCTTACCCGCATGGGGCCGCCCGGGCTGGTCCTTCTCCACCACGATCTCCTTCACATCGGCGCGGGCCATCGCAATCCCCAAATCGTGATACCGTTCCATGATTCCCTCCTAAAGCGGCTCCGTGTGCTGATCCACCCAGCGCCGGATGTTCGCGCTGTACTCCGCCTGTGGACCGATATACCGGAAGGCCTCCGCATACTCCACTCCGAACCGCCGGCCCAGCAGCCGCCAATCCTCCATGAGGAAGTGTTTCACGTAGGCGAAATCGGCGGCGGCGTCATCATTGCCGAGCAGCGGCAGGCGCTTCCCCCGACGCGCCAGTTCCTGCCGCAACCGCGAACCGCTGCCCCCCGCCGGACCCTTACCGCGATTGGCAACATTCCCTCGCGTCTTCCGGTCGATATACGAGCTGATATCGACAATGCGGTTCACCAGGTTGTGCCCTTCCGGCGATCGCGCGTGATAATACTTCTCCCGGATGTGAGCCGGCTTCAGCCCCATCTTGTAGTGCTCCGGATAGTCCTTGCCGGTTCCCGAAAGCCAGCAGGCGCCCTCGACGCCCCGTCCCGCTACGAGGTGGTCGGGATTCTCCTCGTAGTGGTTGTACGGGTCCATGGTCACAATCGTGTCCACTTGCAGGACTCGGAAGAGGAAGATCAGCCGCGAGCGGATTTCGATTGCCGCGCAATCATCCATCCGATGATTGCGGTAATAGAACGTGAACGTCTTCGCGCAGCCGAGCGCTTTGCCCACCTCCTGGTTGTCGATCTCGTTCTGCACCACGCCATAACCGAGAGTGCGTCCGGCGGCCTCATCATTCGACATGCGGATCAGGTAGCCGGTGTAGCCTTCGTCGATCAGTTTCGCTACAAGCCCGCCGGCATAGAGTGGAATGTCATCGGAGTGCGCCTGTACCGCCGCCAGCACCTTCCCTTGATGCGGCTTGCCCGGACGGTTGCGCTCGATGAGGAGATCGTCCGCGTAGGTATAGTAGTCCGGAACCGTGAACGGACTATAGCCGGTTCTTTGGTTCGCGAACGCGGTGGGCGTAGCCCCGGCGGGCAGGTTGTGCCGTCCGCCTGCTGTCTGCGCCTGAGCGGGCGCCTGCAAGGCGAATCCGCCGCCCATCGAGCTTCCAATGAATTTGCGTCTGTCCATGTCTCACCATCCCATCGCGTAATCGTCTTTCGCCGGACTCACTGCTCCGAACATCACACCCGATTTCGGATCAATCCACACGACCTTCATGGCTCCCGCCCCCGCGGGCTGCTGCGAGTATGGCCGCTGCATTTTCGTCACCTCGAGACGGTGTCCCTTCGCCCGCAGTTGGTCGCCAATCCGCGAAGCCAGCACTTCCGGTATCGTCAGTTTATCCCCAACCGGCTGCGGATAGTTCGAGGCGTGAAAGTTGGCCGTCAGCACCGTGGGCTGCTCCACCGCCAACTGCGGGTTCATGCCGAATTCCACTATATTCAGAAACGCCTGGAGCATCGACTGCGGCTGATTGTCGCCGCCGGGCGTGTTCCAGGCGAGCAATGGCTTGCCGTCCTTCATGGCCAGCGCGGGGTTGATGGTGTGCCGCGGGCGCTTGCCCGGCGCCAGCACGTTCGCATCCTTCTCATTGAGGCTGAAATATTGCAGCCGGTTGTTGAGCACATATCCGCCGCCTTCCACGACCACACCGCTGCCGAACGTGCCGTTGTTGCTGTGCGTCACCGAAACCAGGTTGCCGTAGCGGTCGGCAATCGAGAACGACGATGTCTCGCCGGGATTGCCGTAGGCCGCCGCGCCCGGATGCGCGTGGTCCGGATCAATCAGCTTGCGCCGCTCCGCGGCATAGCGCTTCGAAAGCAACTGCCCGGTGGGCACCTTATGAAATCGCGGGTCCGCCACCCAATGGTCCCGATCGGCGAAGGCGAGCTTCAAGGTCTCCACGAGCGTATGAATGTACGGCGCGGTGTTGTGCCCCATGGCCTTGAGGTCCACCGGTTCCAGCATGTTCAATGACTGCAGCAGTACGATCCCTTGCGAACTCGGCGAGGCCTCATACAGGTCGTAGCCCTTGTAGCTCGTACGGATCGGCGGCCCCTCTTCCGGCTGGTAAGACGCGAGATCCTCGTAGCGCAGCGCGCCGCCGTGCTTCACGTAGAAATCGGCCGTGAGATGCGCCAGCTTGCCTCGGTAAAAGGTATCCGCGCCCTCGCGCGCCATCAACTCAAGCGTACGCGCAAGGTCAGGCTGCTTAAACACATCACCCGGCTCGAACGGTCCTCCATTCTTCAGCAGAGCCTTGACAGAACCTGGATAGGGAGACAGCTTGGCAATCGCCGCGTTATGATTGCCCGCGCACCAGTGCGTGAGCGGATGCCCATCGCGGGCGGCTTCGATCGCCTCCGCGAGCAACTCCGGATATTTGCGCGTGCCGTACTTGCGAAGGGCGAGATCGAAACCGCCAACCGCTCCGGGAACCGTATTGGCGAGGATGCCGCTTCCCGGGATGCCGCCTTCCTTGCGGTAGCGCTCGAGAGTCGCCAGTTTCGGCGCGGGTCCGGTCGCGTTGATGAAGATGACCTGCTTCTGTCTGGCGAGGTAGGCGAGGATGAACGCGTCGCCGCCAATGCCCGCCTGATGCTGTTCCACTACGCCCGTCATATAGAACACCGCCACCGCGGCATCGATGGCGTTCCCGCCGCGTTCGAGCACGTGCAGGCCGGCGCGCGCTTCGAGCGGATGCTCCGCCGCCACCATGCCGTGCGTGCCCATCACCAGCGTTCGCCAGACGGGATCCTTGACCTCGCCCGGATCCTGCGCCTGGCAGGCAATGGAGAGAAGCGCCGTGAGCAGTAGTGCCAGCATGTGTCTGATTATAGTGGGCCTGAGATATTCTCTAGAGGTGCGTTCCTTCATCCTGCTTTTCGCCATGGTCACCGTCACGCTCCTGGTGTGGCGAAAGTCGTCGCCGGTGCGTCATCCCGAAGTAGTGCAGGCCGCGGATTCGAAGCGCATCGCATTTCTTATCCGTTTCGGCGCGGATGGCGCGAAGGACGTCGATTGGAGCGGGCGCATCTCGCCGCAGCCGTTGCGTCTGGAGGGCCGGCAGTTCGATTCCAGCGACAGCGCGTCCTCATCGGAATGGAAGTGCGCCACCCGCGAGCAGAATTACTGGGACACGCCGTATGAACGCCGCATGGGGCCCACTTCGAACCGCCGCAAGATTACCGGCAAAGGCATCCTCGTCGAATTCGATTCGAGCACGCCGGGCGATATCCGCATCGCCACCGCGCAGGGCGAGTTCACTTTCCGGGCTTCAAGTAACCTGTGGTCCGAGCCGGCGAGCTTTCTCGACGGCCGCGTCGAGGTGCGGGCCGCGCCCGTGCTCACACGGTTGAGCACGGGGGAAGTGGAGGACAACCCGTCGCTCTGGAACGCCGCCGATGGCACAACCTGGCTGGCCTATCAATCCTGGACTCGAGGGGGCGACCAGTTGTTCGTGCGCCGGCGAAGCGGCGCCGCCTGGTCGAAACCTGAAGCACTGACGCCACCCGGCAGAGACATCTTCCGCACCGCTGTCGCCGGGGACAAGGCTGGAGGAATCTGGGTCATCTGGTCGGAGCAGGTTAGAGGGAACTTTGACTTGTACGGGCGGCGCTTCGACGGAAGCACGTGGGCTGCCGCCGAGCGGCTGACTTCCGCGCAGGGATCGGATATTTACCATTCCCTGGCCCGCGGCCGTGACGGGAGGCTCTATCTTGTTTACCAAAGCTCGCGGGCGGGCAACTTCGATATCTACCTCCGCACCTACGATGGAACATGGTCGCCGGAGATCGCGGTCAGCAGGGTTGCGGCAGACGAGTGGGAACCCGCGCTTGCCCCGGCGCCGGATGGCGGCGTCACCATCCTCTGGGACACGTATGCGAAGGGCAACTTCGACGTTGTCTCGAAGACGTACAGGGACGGACGGCTTGGCCCGCTCACGCCCATCGCCCAAAGCGGCGCCTTTGAAGCCCGCGCGTCGGCTGCGTACGACAGCCATGGCCGCATGTGGGCGGCCTGGGAAGAGGGGGATTGGAACTGGGGTAAAGATTACGGCAACCTTATTCCGGAAAGCGGACGCGGGCTGCTCGTGCGGCGCCAAACGCGTGTCGCCGTGATGGCTGAAGGCCGCCTGCAGGATGTCACCGCAGGCCTCGCCGGCGCGGTGCCCGAAGACTTGCGCCAGGTCTTCCAGCATCCTCGCCTGGCCATTGACGGACGCGGCAACCCTTGGGTGTTCTTCCATTACCGCGTCAACCTGCCCCGGCCCACGGGACGTTCGGACGACACGAGAACATCCTCCTACCGCGCGCTGTGGCGAGTGGGCGCGAGCAGCTATCAGAACGGCCAGTGGACGCCGATGCTGGAGCTTGCGGGCGGTGATGGCCGCATCGACGCCCCGTTGGATGCGGCGCTCGATGGTGACGGCTCGCTCGATGTGGCATGGGAAACCGATGGGCGCGTGTGGCCCGCGGGAGTCCCGCAAGAGATGGACATCGTTACGGCGAAGGTTCCAGCCGGTCCCGAGTCCGGCGCTCCGCGCCTCACCGCCTTTCGTCCTTCGGGGGAGGACCTGCCGGCTTCGCATCCGGAGGAAGCATCGGAGGTGGCGCGCGTCCGCGCCCATCGCGCGCAGGCGGGGAACCGGACGTTCCGCATCGTGCGCGGGGACGTCCACCGGCACACCGATCTTTCCTGGGACGGCAACCGCGACGGCTCGCTCGATGACAGCTACCGCTACGCGCTGGATGCCGCGGCCTTCGACTATCTCGGCGTCTGCGATCACCAGGCCGGCCAGTCCATTCCCTACAACTGGTGGCGCATCCAGAAGGCCGTCGACCTCTACACCATCGACGGGAGGTTCGCACCCCTGTACTCGTACGAGCGCAGCCTGCCCTACCCCAACGGGCATCGCAACGTACTCTTCGCCGAGCGCGGCAACCCGATCCTCGAGATCAGCAAGTCCGAAGCGGATGGCTCCGAGGGGGCGGGCAAGCTCTACCAGTACCTGAAGCGTCTCAGCGGCATCACTATCTCACACACTTCAGCCACCGGCGCGGGTACGGACTGGCGCGATCATGACGACGCCGTCGAACCGGTGGCGGAAATCTATCAGGGCTACCGCAACAGTTACGAAGACCCGGAATCCCCCCGTCATGCCGGGGAGGCCGAGATGACGAAGTTCGGCGCGGGCATGGTGCGCAATGCCTGGGCGAAGCAGATCCCGCTCGGCGTGCAGGCGAGTTCCGATCACGTCTCCACGCACATTTCCTACGCGGCCGTGTATGTGGACGCCATCAACCGCAAGGCGATTCTCGACGGCTTCCGCAACCGCCGCTCATACGCGGCAACGGACAACGTGATTTTGGAATTGCGCGCCGGCGGCCACTTCATGGGCGAACGTTTCTCCACGGGCGGCTCCGCCGCGGTAGAAGCCTATGTGCGCGGTTCCGGACCCATCGCCCGGGTCAGCCTGGTGAAGAACAACCAGATCGTCTACGCCGCGCCGGGGAACGGGAGGCGGGAATTGAAGTTCACTTACACCGACCAGGACCGGAGCAAGGGGCGCTCGTTTTACTACATCCGGGCCGAGCAGGAAAACGGGCAGTTGGCGTGGAGTTCGCCGGTATGGGTGGATTATCAATGAGCTTTGACAACGTGCTCGCGCACATCGACGCGGAAGCCATCGCGCGCGACACGCTCGCCTTTCTCCGCGTGCGGAGTGAAACCGGCAGCGAAGGGCCCGGCTCCGCCTTCCTCGCGGACCTGCTGGACAGGGAAGGCTTTGACCCCGTGCTTGACGAGGCGGCGCCCGGCCGACCCAACGTGTATGCCCGTATCCCGGGCGCAGGCGCGGGCGCGGGGCGGACACTGATGTTCAACGGCCACACGGACACCATTCCCATTGGCAACAGCCTTCCGCCCGGCCGCGAAGGCGATTGGATCACCGGCCGCGGCGCGGAGGACATGAAGGGCGGCCTGGTGGCGATGGTGCACGCGGCATCGGCGCTGCGAAAGGCGGGCATCAGGCTCGCCGGCGGCCTGTGGATGACCGGCGTGATCGGCCATGAGACACCCGCCGGCAAGAAGGAGGGGCCGCGGCGCCTCATCACGCGCCTGCGGGAGCGCGACATCACCGCCGACGCCATCGTGATTGTGGAAGGCCCCTGCGCGCTGTGGACCGCGAGCCTGGGCTCCGCCATCTACCGCATCACCATCTCGAGCCCGCGCGGACCCATCCACACGATCAAGGTCCCCTATGAGCAGAATCCAGCCAGTTGGCTGGGCCGGCTACTCCTCGAGTTCGAACGTCTCGAGCGCGAGTTCGCCTCCGCGCCGCCGCACCCGCTATGCGGCCGCGAGCAACTGAATGTGGGCATGATCGAGGCCGGCGACTACGTGAACCGCCTGCCGACGCCTATCCGCGTCCTGGGAACATGGCGTTGGATGCCGGGCAAGACGCAGACTGGGATCCGCGAAGCGCTCACATCACTCTGCGCCCGCCTGGCACGGCAATCCGGGCTGTCCTTCGAGTACTCCCTAGAGGCCACGCGGGAACCCTTCGAAACGCCGGCCTCGCACCCGATCGTGCAGGCATTCTCCACGGCCGGGGAGCGCCTGGCCGGACATGCGCCGCCGCAAATCGGAATGGCGCTGGTGGGCGACGCGAACCTGTTCGCGAACGAAGCCGGAGTCTCCACCATCTACTACGGGCCGGCGCACGAAACAGCGCATTCGGACAACGAGCGGGTTTCTCTGGAGCGGCTGGCGCACTGCGCAAAGATGTATGCGCTCGCCGCCATGGAGTTCTGCGGAGTGGCTACGGGTCCGGAGTCCCCGGGCGGATCGGCGGCTCCTTCTTCAGCGACTCCCGGTGATCAATGAGCACCTGACCCGTGGGCCAGCGCACCCACAGATTCTCGACAAACCGCGGATCGAGCGGGTTTTCCTCCTTGGGAT
>JADLBG010000035.1 GCA_020847895.1 Bryobacterales bacterium | reverse complement strand
CCACTACCTTGCCTATCACCGACGAAAAAGAACGCGCCCGCGTGCTCAGCACCACCCTGGGCCAGATTGAAAAGCAGTTTGGAAAGGGATCCATCGTCCGGCTTGGCTCGCGCGAAGCCGTGGTGGCCGTCTCCACCATCTCCACCGGCTCCATCTCCCTCGATTTCGCCCTCGGCGTCGGCGGGTTCCCCCGCGGCCGCATCAGCGAGATCTTCGGGCCGGAATCATCGGGCAAGACCACGGTCGCGCTGCAAGTGGTGGCCGAGGCGCAGAAGACCGGCGGCATGGCGGCGTTCATCGACGTTGAGCATGCGCTCGATCCTATCTACGCCCGGAAACTCGGTGTCGATGTGGACAACCTGCTGGTGTCGCAGCCGGACTACGCCGAGCAGGCGCTCGAGATCACCAATGCGCTGATAGCCTCCGGCTCGATCGATGTCCTGATTGTCGACTCGGTGGCGGCGCTGGTTCCGAAGACCGAACTGGACGGCGAGATGGGCGACAGCTTCATGGGCGTGCAGGCGCGGCTCATGAGCCAGGCGATGCGCAAGCTCACGGGCGTGGTTTCGAAATCGAATACCTGCCTCATCTTCATCAACCAGATTCGCGAGAAGATCGGCGTCATGTTCGGCAATCCGGAAACCACCACAGGCGGCCGGGCGCTGAAGTTCTACTCCTCCGTCCGCGCCGATATCCGCCGCATCGCGGCCATCAAGGACGGCGAGACCGTCACGGGCAATCGTACCAAGGTGAAGATCGTGAAGAACAAGCTCGCGCCCCCGTTCCGCGAGGCGGAGTTCGACATCATGTACGGCGAGGGCATTTCGAAAGAAGGCGACCTGCTCGACCTGTCGGTGGCGAACAACATTGTGGAGAAGAGCGGGTCCTGGTACAGCTACAAAGGCGAGCGCATCGGACAGGGCCGGGAGAATGCGCGCACGTTCCTGAAAGACCATGGAGACGTGCGGCAGACATTGGATGTGGAGGTCCGAAAGGCATTGGGCCTGACGGCGCCGGCGCCAGCGCCGGAACCGGTTGCGGTGGCGGCTCCGGCGGGAAAGTCGCGCTAGCCGCGGATTACTGCGCGGGCCCGGTGGGGAACTGCGTGGGCAATTGCGTGGACACGGTAGTAGCCGTGGCATCGCACATGGGATGGCCGAAGCCGCTCGGGCTGGGGGCCGTGGTGTGGCCGGCAAGCGGCGCGGGAATGTCGTTAATGATGTTGTCCTTCCCCACGCCGCTCAAGCCCGAAGGAACGTTGTCGAAGTTGAGGGCATGGCGCGTCTTCCACGCCACGATGTGGTCCGTGCAGGAGGTGTCGCCGCTGACGCCGAGTCCGCCCACCAGCGTGCCGGCTGAATTGTAGAGCGCCAGCCCGCCGCCGAACACATTGACCCCGCCGATGTTCTTACCCACCATCGGATCGTTGGACTGGCCGAAGTTGGTTTCGTTGCCTCCATAGGCCACGCTGGTGTCGACGGGATTGCTGTGCTGGAGACCGTAGAGCGTGCCGCCGGGTTGCGTGGCGGCGTACAGGTTAGCCGTCGAGAGCGCGAAGCCGGGGAGGCTGAACGCATTCGCCGTGTTGGCCTTCTGCGCGGCAATGACGCGGCTTCCGGGCCATTGGGCTCCGCGATTGGAGCCGGTGAACGCAACGGCGCAGACTACGCCATCGCGGTTGACAATGGCAGCCCACATATTATTGTTGAGGCCGCCATTGACGGCGCTGCTGGCGGCAGGCGCCACGCTCTTGAGCGCAGTCTTCACTGCGCTGTAACTGGGCAGGTCCTGGCAGGCGCTGTTGCGCCTTCCATTGTCGTTGTTGTCGTCATCGGCCATGGCAAAGCCGGCCGTGAATACGATGGCGGCTGCCATGGTGAGAAGCTGTCTTGCATTCATAGAATCCTCCAATCAGGCGGGGTTGTAGGGTCCCCGTTTCAGTTAGAAGGAGTATACCTCCGTTGAGACCGGTCTGCCGCGGGGGGCCAACGCCCCATCTTCATCGGTAGTAAACTAACGGAAAAGCTCCATGCTGGTTCTCTGGGTATTTCTTGCGCTATCCGGCTATTGTGCCGCCGCTGTAAACAAGCCGGCCCCGCGTCCGGACCCGAAGGTGCTTTCCGTGCATCCGTTCACGGCGCAGCGGGGGGCGGCACTCACGGTGACGGTGCGTGGCAGCGGTTTGCAGGGAGCGAGCGGGGTGTTTGCGGGCGCTGCTCCTTTTCGCGTCGTGACCGAGGGAGTGGAGCCGGAACCGAAGGGGGAAGCGAACAGCAAGGTTGCGATCGACCTTGTCCGGATGCGGGTGGAAGTGGCGGCGGATGCCAAACCCGGCCGGTATCCGTTTCGCCTCATTACACCGCACGGCGTCTCGAACGCGATCCCGCTGTTTGTGAGCGAACTGCCGGTAACGCCTGAGCCCGAGGGTTCGCACGAATCTCCCGATACAGCGGTTGCCGTTCCCTCGAGTCCCGCTCTCTTTGCGGGACGTTTGGGACATCGCGGCGAGGCGGATTTTTACCGGTTCAGAGCAAAGACCGGGGAGACGTTGACGTTCCAGGTAATCTCCGGGCTGCCGCAGATTGCCGCCGGGGGCTCTGGGGCGACGGTTCCGAACTTCGACCCCTCCCTCACCATCTATGAGGCGGGGACAAGCTGGTTTGACTCCTCGCGCCTGAAACGGATTGCGTACAACGACGAGCCAACGTGGGTGGCAGGCAAGGGCACTGACGCCTATCTGGTTCACCGCTTCGAGCAGACGGGCGATTTTCTGCTGCGCGTGGAGGCGTTCGCCGGGCAAGGCGGCCCTGATTACAGCTATCAACTGAAGGTTGTGCCGGGCGAGAGGCCCGAGGATCTTCCGCCCGCTTCCCGCGGTACGGACGACCGGGCATTTGCGCGCGCGCTGGGCGTGGACCGCTTGAATGAACTTGCGGCGCGCGGCGGTGATGCCGCGAAACATTCCTCCGTGGAGACATATCGCGCCGCCGCCGGGCCGGCGGATGCCGCGCCCCTGTTCAAACTGCCGGGGACCATCGAGGGTGCGATCGAGCGGCCTGGGGAGGTTCAGAGAGCACGCTTCCAACTGGATGGCCCGCGCGACATCGCGATTGAAGTGGAGACTCCCGGCGCCGCTCCTCCTTATTTCAACCCGGTGGTGCGGATGTTGAATGCGGCAGGCGAGGAAGTGGCGACGAACGTGTTTGCCGGGAAGGGCGCATGCAGCGGCGCGCTGACGAAATCGCTGCAGGCCAAGGCGATTGTTCCCATCCGCGAGGCAGGCACCTACACGATGGAGGTCCGAGATGTGACCGCCGATTTCGGCGGCGCGGACTTCCGCTACCGGGTGCAGGTGCGGCCGCGGATTCCCCATGTCGGCAAGGTCCTCATGAATGCCGACCACGTCAATCTGGCCCAGGGAGAGGCCACGTCCATCCGCGTGGTTTTTGATCGCGAGGAAGGTTACCTGGGCGGAATCGCCGTCGCGGCGGAAGCGCTTCCGGCCGGGGTACAGGCACTGGTGGGCGCGGATTTCGAGGCCGAAAAAGATCCGCCCACATTTACCGGCAAGAGGGAGCGCTATGAGCCGCGCACCGAGCGCGCGGTGGTGGTGCTGTCCGCAGCGAAGGATGCCGCGCCCATGCCGCAACCGCGGATGATCCGCCTTGTCGCGCGTCCGGTTTCCGGGGGCAAACTCGGACCGGTTCTGGCAACCAAATCCATACCGTTGATGGTGATTTCGGGACAGTGAAACTCTTACTTACATTCCTCATTCTTCCTCTCGCCGGCGCGGCGGGGGAGCGGTTCGTGTCGTTGAAGACGGCGCCCGCCGAGGTTGTTCTGAGCGGGCCTCGCGCGACGCAGCAGTTTCTCGCCATTGCCACGGATGCCGCGGGCACGGAGCGGGATGTGACGGGGGAGTCGCAGTGGGTGGTTTCGAACCCGGCGCTGGCGTCTCTGGACGGCGCCCGGCTCAAAGCGGCCGCGGATGGCCGCCTCACGGTGACCGCGGCGTACTCGGGCCTGAAGGGGCAATCAAACGTGCGCATGGAAGGCACGCAGGTCCCGCGCCCGGTGGGTTTCACGCGCGAGATCACCGCCATCTTCACCAAGCGCGGCTGCAACAGCACAGCCTGCCACGGAGGGGTGAAGGGCAGGGGCGGATTCAAGCTGTCGAACAACGCGCTCTATCCGAAGGATGACTATGAATGGATCGTCAAGGGCGGCGGCTACCAGGTGCTCACAAATGAGGTGAAGGGCGAACGGATACCGCGCATTGACCTGAAGCATCCGGAGAACAGCCTGCTATTGCGCAAGCCGGCGATGCAGACGCCGCACGGAGGCGGCAAGCGCCTGGAGGCGGATTCCGAGGACTACCGGACGATGATCGAGTGGATCCGGGCCGGGGCTCCCTACGGGGCGGGACAGGGAACACAGCCGCGCCTGGTGAATCTGGAAGTCTATCCGCCCATGGCCGTGATGCCGGATGCGGGGCGGCGCGGTCTATTGGTGACGGCTCGCTTCAGCGATGGCCATGCCGAGGATTTCACGCACCAGGTGCTGTACACGTCGAACGATAGTGAAGTCGCCACGGTGAACGCGGACGGCATTATTTCGGCCAGGCGCAAGGGTGAAACAGCCATCCTGATCCGCGCCGCCGGGCACGTGGCCAGCGCGGGGGTGGGCGTCATCGGTCCCGTGATCGCGGATTATCCCGCCGTGCCGCGCGCGAACTTCATTGACGACTATGTCTTCGCGAAGCTGAAGAAGTTCCAGATTGTCCCCTCGGGGCTTTCCTCGGATTCGGAATTTCTGCGCCGCGTTTGTCTCGACCTGGCCGGCGCTCTGCCGCCGCCGAAACGCGCGCGGCAGTTCCTGGCGAGCAAGGACCCGAATAAGAGAGAGAAGGTGGTGGATGCGCTCATCGCCTCGCCGGAATTCGTCGATTACTGGACTTTCCGTTTCGCGGACATCTTCCGTGTGTCCATCTTCTCGAACGGCCTGTCGTCGAAATTTAGCGAGGGCTATTGGGAGTGGATCCGGAACAACGTCGAGACAAACCGCCCCTACGATGAGGTGGCGCGTGAGCGGATTTCGGCGGAAGGCTACAGCCCGGCTTCGCGGCATTTCCTTCCCTACAACCAGATTGGGCCGCCCGGAGAAGTGATGGCGGAAGAGGTGCGGGTGTTCTTCGGACGGCGCCTCGATTGCGCGCAGTGCCACAACCATCCCTATGAGAACTGGAGCCAGGATCAATTCTGGGGCATGGCCGCGTTCTTCTCGCGGCTGTTCAAGATGGGGCCGGTGGTGTTTGATCACCCGACAAACATGGACCTCAGTTCGAAGGATGTGGACGGGAAGATTGAACTGCTTCATCCCCGAACGAAGGCGGTAGTGAAGCCTGCCCTGCTCGATCATTCACCGCTCGAACTGGCGCCGGACGGGAACCCGAGGAAGGCGCTGGCGGCATGGATGACGGCGCAGCCGTATTTTGCCGAAGCCGCGGTGAACCGCATCTGGGGTCTCTTCTTTGCGCGCGGCATCGTGGAGCCCGTGGACGATTTCCGTTCCACCAATCCTCCGACGCATCCGGAGTTGCTGGCCGCGCTGGCTAAGGATTTCCGCGGCCATCATTACGACCTCCGCCATCTGATGAAGACCATCGTGATGTCGCGCGCGTATCAGCTCTCCTATGTTCCGAACGCGACCAATCGCGAGGATGTGGTCAATTACTCGCGGTCGCTGCCTCGCGCGCTGGACGCGGAAGTGTTGCTCGACGCGGTGGCTGATGTGACGGGTGTGCCGGAGACGTTCTCGACCGCCGTGACGGAGGGATCGTCGGTGGGCCAGGCTCCCGAGGGGACGCGCGCCATTCAGTTGCGGGATCCTGATACGTTTTTCTCGCGGTTTCTGGAGATCTACGGGCGATCGAATCGCGGCGCGATTCCGGAGCGCAACGGGAAGCCGAACCTGAGCCAGGCGCTGCACATGCTGGCCGGCGACACCTATACCGGCCGCCTGGGGGCGAACAACGGACGCCTGGCGCGGCTGCTTGCCTCGGGGGCTTCGGACACGGAGATTGTTGACGAATTTTACCTCGCCGCGCTGTCGCGATTGCCGGCGCCCGGGGAGAGAAACGAAATTCTGGATATCCTTTCACGCCGCGGCGGCCGTGAAGCCGGATTGAAGGAGTTTGTCTGGGCGTTACTCAGTTCGCGTGAGTTCGCGGAGAATCATTGAAGGAGGAGCTATGGGGCCACATCCAACTTCCCGGCGTGACTTTTTGAGCGCCGGGTCCGCCGGCTTTCTGGGATTGACACTCAGCGGCTATCTGCGCGCCGCTGCCAACAATAAAGTTGCGGAAAAGGCGAAAGCGAATTCCGTGATCCTGTTCTGGCTCGAGGGCGGGCCCAGCCACATCGACACGTGGGATCCGAAGGCGAACAGCAACTTCAAGCCGATCTCGACAAATGTGGCCGGAATCCGGATCTCCGAACTGCTGCCGAAGATGGCCAGGCGCATGGACAAGTTCGCGCTGGTGCGGTCGATGCACACGCGCGGGACGGATCATCCGCAGGCCACGCACTACGCTATCACGGGTCATGAGATCAATCCGGCGATGCAGTTTCCGAGTTTCGGGTCGATCATCACGAAGGAGATGGGTCCGCGAAACGCCGTGCCTCCTCACGTGCTGGCGCCGAAGTGGGACCGCAGCCGGCAGTACGAAGACTACTTCCGCGCGGCTTTTCTGGGCGGGGAATACGACCCCATGTGCATCCCGGACCCGAGCAGGCCTGGATTCGCGGTGACGGATCTGAGCCTGCCGAAATCCGTGTCGAAGATGGCCGTGCAGAGCCGGTCGGCGTTTCTGAACGTGGTGGACAAGCACTACCGGGCATTGAATGAAACCGCGGAGCACACCAATATGGATGCCTACTCCGCGCAGGCCTGGAACATGATTCTGACGCCCGCCGTGCGGGATGCCTTCGATCTTTCCAAGGAATCGGAGAAGATGAAGGAGCGCTACGGCAAGGATTCCGTGGGGCAATCGTGCCTGCTGGCGCGGCGGTTGGTGGAGGCGGGGAGCCGCTTCGTCACCGCGGCCGGGTATCACGGCAATTCCTGGGATACGCACAGCGACAACGACAAAGGCCACAGGGACCGGCTGGCTCCTCCCCTGGACCGCACCCTGACCGCGCTTGTGGAGGACCTGGACGAACGGGGTCTGCTCGACACAACGCTGGTTGTGGCGATGGGCGAGTTCGGGCGCACGCCGACGATCAACCCGAATCTGGGGAGGGACCACTGGCCGAACTGCTGGTCGCTGGCGCTGGCCGGCGGGGGAATCAAAGCGGGCCAGGTAGTGGGATCGAGTGATGACCACGGCTACAACGTGGCTCAGCGTGTGGTTTCCATGGGCGACCTCTACGCCACGGTGTACAAGGCGCTGGGAGTGGATTGGACGAAGGAGATCATGAGCCCCATCGGGCGGCCCATCAAGATCGCGAATTCGCTGGGGGATACCACCGGGGAACCCGTGAAGGAACTTCTCGCCTAGGGGTGG
>JADLBG010000034.1 GCA_020847895.1 Bryobacterales bacterium | reverse complement strand
GGGTGGGTAGGGTGGCGAGGCAGAAAAAGACGGTGGCGAGTGTAACGGCTCTGGTGCTCATGAAAACACTCCTGATGGAGTGTATGCCGGGATGAAGAAATAGAGGATACCGTTGTGGCTGTAGATGGGGGCGGAAGCGTGTGGTAGGGCGAACGGGAATCGATTTTCGCGCGGCGAATCAGGCGATATCGGGCAGCAGAATTCTTTGCGGAGCGCCGAACATGGAGGTGATGGCTTCGGCGGCCAGATAGCCGCTGCGGACCGCTCCTTCCATGGTTGCGGGCCATCCGGACTTCGTCCAGTCACCGGCGAGGAAGAAGTTGCGGCAGGCGGTGAGGTTCGCGGGGCGCCTGGACTCGAGGCCGGTGGCGGCGGAGAAGGTGGCTTTCATCTCTTTCACCACATGCGCCTTGACGAGACGCGCATCACGGACAGCGGGCAGAAACTCGCCTAGTTCACGCACGGCGAGATCGATCACTTCCTTGCGGGCCATTTCCGTGAGCACACGAGAGGCGCTCACGACGAGCATGAGATAGCGGCCCTGCTCTTTGTTGAAGAACCATTGGACGGTGCGGTCGAGGAGAGAGCCGTGCGGAAGGCTGGTCACGGAGCGGTCAAACCAGAGATGGATGCCGGTGATGGGTGAGTGGGTGAAGGCGTTCCATTCCACGGGAAGCGCGGGCGCGAGGGCAGCGAGCCGGTCGAAGGGGAGGGCGGAAAGATAGGCGTCGGCGGTGTGAGCCTCGCCGCCAACCGTCACACCGGCGACTTGGCCGTTCTCGAAAGCAATGCGTTCGACGGGGGCGCGCTCGTGGAGGTGGACGTTGGGCAGGCGGCGCCAGGCTTCGTCTCCATAGAGATGGCTTAATGGGACGGAGGGGACGCCCATTTCGTAGGTATTGCCGCGGGCGAGGAATCCAAGCCAGAAGACCTGAAAGCCATGGAGGGCAGCCATGCGGTCCAACTCCTCGTTGACGGCGCTGACCAGCACCTGGCGCCAGAAGCGTTCGATGGCGCGGGGCGTCTGACGTTTCTCATGAAGCCAGTCGAGCATGGAGATGCGGTCGAGGTCGCGGCGCGTGTTGCGTTCCGAGCGAATGGCGAGCAGCGCCTTTCCGATAGCGAGCTTGTCGGCGAAGGAGAGGAATCGTAGTTTGAGGAATGATCCGGTGAAGTGAAGCGGGGCGGGCAGCAGGCCTGCCTTGAACGTGGACACGCGGCCGCCGGGCTCAATGAAGTAAAAATCACGGTGGAACTGAATGGAATCTTCGACGCCGAGGCGGCGGTAGAAATCGAGCAGGTTGACGCAGCAGCGCAACAGGATATGCTGGCAATTGTCAATGTGCTCACCGGATTCGCTTGCCGGAAGCGGGTAGGATGCGGCGCGTCCGCCAAGGAACGGACGGCTTTCGTAGAGGTCCACCTCATAGCCTGCTCCGCCGAGCGCGGCGGCGGCGGCGAGGCCGGACAATCCTCCCCCGATGATCAGAATCCGGGGCATAGCGCGAAGGACGGGGATGAAATGCTTAGCCGGCGATGGGGAGCTTCGAGCGCTTCCCGCCGTCGAAGTCGTCGGAGAGCTTCCAGGCAATCCAGAGGACGATGGTGAGGAAGAGCATATCGAGGGGGTCCATACCAGTACATTTCAGTATCGCTTGAATCGAGGTAGCCCACAACCTTAATTAGTTCCAGTACCCTGTCCATAGTCCTAAGGTAATCGCTGGAACGAGGCCCGCAATCGGGAAGGCGACAAAGGTTAACAACACCCGTTTGGGCCAGGACCATGCGGCGGGCCAGAAACACACAACGAGTTGGGGAATGATGATGGAGAGCAGGACGAGATTCTGGCCTGTCTGGCTCAAGGCGCACCAGGGACAGTGGCGGCCCGCGGTGTGGATGTTGCAGTGATCGGCGGCGCCGGCCCACAGCCACGTACAGCCGCACTGGTAGACGAGCCCGCAGTAGTTGATGAACAGGGCGAAGGAAACGGCGGCAGCGGCTATCGCGATGAGGATCTTATGCCAGATGCGCACGGCGTCAGACTCGCGCGCGGCCATGGAGCTTGACCACGTTCTCCATGAGATGGAGGCCGCAATTGCCTTCGAGAGAGAGCATGGATTCGGGGTGGAACTGAACAGCTTCGATGGGCAATTCGCGATGACGGATGCCCATGATGACGCCGTCCTCTGACTCGGCGGTGACTTCGAGGCACGAGGGGAGTTTGTCCCTGAGGGCGTAGAGGGAATGATAGCGGCCCACGCGGAAGGTTTCGGGAAGGCCTTCGAACACGCCTTTGCCGGCGTGGGTGACCATGGAAGGCTTGCCGTGCATGGGGTAGTCGAGCACGCCGAGTTCGCCGCCGAAGGCTTCAACGATGCCCTGCAGGCCGAGGCAGACGCCGAACATAGGGACGCCGAGGCGCGCGCCGAAGCGGACAAGATCGGGGACTCCGAAGTCGGAGGGGCGGCCGGGTCCGGGCGAAATGAGGACGAGGCTCGGCGCGACCTGATGAATCATTTCGAGCGGGAAGCCGGAGCGGTAGGTGACGACCTCGGCTCCGGTCTGGCGGGCGTAGTTGGCGAGGGTGTGGATGAAGCAATCGTCATTGTCGACGAGGAGCATTTTCACACCCTTGCCCTCAGTGGAAGGGGTGTGAACCGCGGGGGCGGCCACGGGAGCGGCGGGCGGCTCGAGGGCGCGGAAGAAGCCGGTGGCCTTGAGTCGCGTTTCGCGCTCTTCATTCGCCGGGATGGAATCGTAGAGGATGGTGGCTCCGACGGGATATTCGGCGATGCCGTCGCGGAGGTAGGTGGTGCGGATGAGGATGCCGGTGTTGATGTCGCCGTTCATCGAGATCATGCCGACGGCTCCGCCATACCAGCCGCGGGCGCTCTTTTCGATATTCTCGACGGCCTGGGCGGCGGCACGCTTGGGAGCGCCGATGACGGTAACGGCCCACATGTGAGTGAGGAAGGCGTCGAGGGAATCGAACTCGGGGGCGAGCGTGCCTTCGACGTGATCGACAGTGTGGAAGAGGCCGGCGTAGGATTCGATGAGGCGGCGCCCGATCACCTTGACTGAGCCGGGTTCGCAGACGCGCGACTTGTCGTTGCGGTCCACGTCGGTGCACATGGTGAGTTCGGACTCTTCCTTGGCGGAATCGAGCAGGGCGCGGATGGCATCGGCATCGGCCATGGGGTCTCCGGTGCGGCGGGCGGTGCCGGAGATGGGGCAGGTTTCGACGCGGGCTCCTTCGACCCGGACGAACATTTCCGGGGATGCGCCCACCAGTTGCTCGCCGCCGAACTGAATGCAGAACTCGTAGGGGCTGGGGCTGAGTTGCTGGATGCGCTCGAAGAGCTTCGAGGGGCTGCCGGAATAGTTGGTGCGGAAGGTCTGGCGGAGAACCACTTCGTAGAAGTCGCCCTGTTTCATGCCGGCGCGCACTTTCTCGACATTCGCCATGTACTCTTCGGGGGTATGGTCCGAGGAGATGGGGCTTGGCTCGCGGGGAGCAGGGGGAGGGATGAACTCGCCATCGCGGGCAAGACCGAGGGTGGAGATGCTGTCGCGCTCGAACTCGTAGGAATAGCGCTCGATGACTTCCTTCTTGCGGTCCATGAAATAGATGTCGTCGCAGAGGAAGAGATGAAGGATTTTCGTGTCGCGGCGGGGGAGTTTCAGTTGAATGGGGTCGAACTGAAGCAAGAGGTCATAGCCGAAGGTGCCGGCGAGCGCGAGGCGGCTATCCTCGGGATGGCCAAACTCCTCAATGAGGGCGCGGATGATGGAGAAGGGCGAAGGCTGACGGCTGCGCTGTTCTTCGGGGAAGAGGCCTTCGAGGGGTTTGAGGCGCCCGTGAAGCGAGCCGCCGGAGGCATGGAACGATTCCCAGTGGGGATGGTTCGAGAGGACGGGCAGGAGCATTTCGCAGATCATCCGGCCGCGCAGATTGAGTGGGCGGAATTCCATCTCGCGGCCGGCGCCGGTGATTTCGAGGGGAGGACAAAGCGAGGCGATATCCCAACGCGAGTAACGCCCCGGGTATTCGTAACCGGAAGAGAAGTAGAAGCCGCGGCGGGAGTCCAATTCGCGCATCAGTTTCTCGAGGCCGCGTTTGAAGGGGACCTTGGAGACGGTTCGCGTGACCTGGATGCCGCCGCGGGTCGAATAACGGAGTTGTCGCATAAGCACCTCGGGAGAGTGGTTCTAGTTAGAATACCAGGGTTTGTCCATCAGTTGTGCACATCGAGCTGGAATGGCCAAAGGGTTCCGGCCATGCGCAGCTTCTTTCTGCCGGAAGTGAGATCCACATAAAGTTTGCCGTCGTTTTCGGTAGTGCCCTGGCCGGTGAACAGTTCGTCTCCACTGGAGGCTTCGAGCGCGCTGAGCTTCAGCACGGGCACGCCGCGGGGGACGGAAACCTCATAGACTCCCCCGATGGTGGCGAAGCCGTCCTGCCCGGAGAAGGTTAATTCGCGGCCGGTGAACCTGCCGGTGGAGGTGATATTACGGAGCAGCGCGAAACCGGCGCCGCTGGTCTGCGCCTTGCCCTCGGCATCGATAACGCCTCCCTTAAAGGGGAGGTTCCGGAACTCGGCCGTGATACGGTATTCAGGTTCCGCGCGGGAAAGGCGGAGGTGGATGCCGCCGGCGCCGGAGGATTCCTCATGGGCCCACCTGACTTTCCTCAGTTCCACCTCGGGACCATCCCAAAGGAGCAAGCCGTGAAGGCTGCCGAGCGGGGTACCGGCGGAGAGGATGGAATCGACGGCGACTTCGGCTTCGAGGCGCCGGTCATGCAGCCACTGAGGGATGGCGGCGCGGAAGCTGAGCGAGCGAAGGAAGCCACCGCCGCGTTTGAGGGTGGGGAGGAACAGGGCTTCCAGGTCGGATGCATCCACCTCTTCGATATGGACCTTGAAGCGATTGGGCCGGGGGCCGGAGGTTTCCTGACGGTAGGCGGCCTGGAAGGCGACGTCGCCCGCGCTGGCGGTGATGGAGTCAAGGAAAAGGCGGTTGCGGAGGATGGCTCCGGTTGCGCTTTCGATATCGACGGGCGAGGCCAGTCCGGGGATCTCGAGGCGGGCATTGCGGAGGGCGAACTGTCCGGTCCAATGCGCCGGATCGTCACCGGTCTTTTCAAACTGAAGGGTTCCGCGCCAATCGCCCTTTTCGAGCTGGTCAAGGAGGGGGATGCCCGTGCCGAGCAACTGTTTGTAGTTGGCCAGGAGATCTTTGACAGGCATCAGGATGTTGCCTGTGCGCCAGGTAAAGGATTGGGCAGTGGGGCTATAACGGCCCTCGACCTGGGCGGATTTTCCGTTGCCGAGATCGAGAGTGGCGGGAAGGAGGCGGAACTGCTCGCCCTCGACAGCGAAGCGGGCTTCGCGCAGTTGGAAACCGATGTCGCCGCTCTTGACGGAGGCTTCGGGCAACTCGAGGAGGCCCTGCAAGCCATGGGCGGGCGAATAGCCGAGCACTCCGCTGATCTTGCCCTCGAGAGCCACCCTGCTGGGCAGGGTAACGTTCATGAACTGGAACACGTCGGTGAGGGCGCTGACCGGGAGCTTGTCGAAGCGGAGCAATGCGCCCCAGGAGGCGTTGTCCTGAAGCGAATGACCGCGCACGCGCAGGCGGAATGGGGCATCGGGGGATTCGGAAAGGGTTTCGAGGTCGAGTTCGCCGGCGGGGAAGTCGAGCTTGCCGCGGTAGCGCAGAGCGGAGCTTCCGGCGCCGGAGCGGAAGAGTTCCCAACGCTGGATGTCCTCGAGGCGGATGCTGCCTTCGATTTTGAGACTGGAGAGCGGGCCGGTGACGCGGGCGCGGGAAGCAAGAAAGCCGCGCATGCCGGCGCCGCGTCCTTCGAGGAGGGTAACGATTTCGGAGAGCGCGCTGCGCTCGAGTTCGAGATTGAGATCGGCCTGGCCGGGCTGCGATTCCGACCAGCGGTAGACGCCGCCGCCGAGCAGCGTGCCGATGCTCTGGGCGGGCCGGTCGGTGCGCGCCGGGTCCATGGAGAACCGGAGGCGGACGGCGGTTTCACTATCGGCGGTTATGTCGAGGTCGGCGTTGGAGAAGTAAAGAACAGACTTGGTATCGCCGAACTTGAGATTGATGCGGCCGCCGCGGACCTGGATATCGGGAAAGCGGAAATGGGGGCCGGGAGCGGTGCCGGCGAGGAGGGGGCGGATATTCCAGGATCCCGTAGTCTGTTTGACCAGATTGACATTGGGCTCATCGAGGAGGATGCCGGATATCTCCCAGCGTCCGCGGAACATGGCGAGGAGGCTGACGGTGGCATCGAGGGAGGCGACATAGGCGAAGGGCTCGATGCCGATGGCCGGGTCTTCGTGGATGACGACGTTGGAGATGGAGAATCCGGGGCCGGGCCAGAGATTGAAATGGATTCCGCCGTTGATTTCTACTTTGCGGTGGAGCGATTGTTCGAGAGCAGTGTGGATGCGGCCGTGGAAGCGGTCAGCGCGAAGAAACGGGACACCGGCGGCGGCGAGGACAAGCAGGAGGAGTGTGGCGGTGAGGAGGCGCTTCATAGGGCGGAGGCTTGGGTCACCAGCCGGTCATAGGCTTGTGGGTCGTCGATGTCTACGAGGATGCCGGGGTCATCGGTGTCGAGGTAGATGGTTCGGTCCACGTAGCGGTGAACCACTTCGCGCGCCTGAGCGGTGGGAGGGAGGGAAAGGAATTCCCGGGCGAGGGAGGCACGGCAGGCGACCGGATGGCCGCGGCGTTCCTGATAGCGGGGGATGGCGAGCAGCGAGTCCGGACGAGCGGCGAGAGCTTCGAGAAGAGAGCGAACGGTAGACTCGCTGACGGAGGGGCAATCGACCGGAGTGAAGAGGAACGCATCCGCGGAGGGCGGGAGGAGGGCGAGAGCACACTGGAGGGAACTGAGCTGGCCGCGGCCGGGGTCGGAGTTGACAGCGATGGCAGCGGTGCGCTGGATGAGAGGGCGAATAGCGGCGGCATGATGGCCGAGGACGACAATGACTTCGGCGCAGGAGGATTGAAAGACACGGGTGAGGCGATCCACGAAAGTCTCGCCGCCAATGGAGAGCAGGGCTTTCGGACGGCCCATGCGGCGGGATGCGCCGGCGGCCAGGATCACACCTGTACAGTTCACTTCGACCGGATCCGGTAAGCTTCGTTGACAAAGATGGACTTGGTGACCTTGCGCCAATCGGAATCGGGATTACGGCGCACGGCGATCATTTCAGCAACCACGGAGACGGCGATCTCTTCGGGCGTGATGGCTCCGATGTCGAAGCCCATGGGAGCATGAATCTTTTCGAAAGCGGAGCGGGGGATACCCTCTTTTTCCAGTTCCTTGACGACGTTGATGGTCTTGCGGCGGCTTCCGATCATGGCGATGTAGCGCGCCGGAGTGGAGACAGCCCAGCGGAGCACGCGCATGTCGTCGCGGTGGCCGCGGGTGACGATGATGATGTAGGAGCTTTCGTTGACCTCGAGTTTGGGGAAAGCGTCTTCGTACTCTTCGGCGAAGATGGAGTCGGCTTCGG
>JADLBG010000033.1 GCA_020847895.1 Bryobacterales bacterium | reverse complement strand
AGAAGACGGGGAATCGCAGATCGAGAATCCCCTTCATGTCGCGGGTGTAGCCGTTGAGAATGGCCCCCACGGCGCCGCAATGGATCGCCCGCGTCGACATCAACTCGCCCCACAGCGCATACTCGGGCGAACTCCCCGTGCAGAAATAGATCTCGTTCGGCTTCAGGCTGTCGAGCGCATCCATCATCAGCCCAAACGGCTTCTTCGTCACCGGATTGCTCGCCTCCTCGACGTCCGTATCGTTGTAATCAACGCTCAGCACCGGCATGGCGCGCCCGATGACGACCATGTCCCGCGTCAGGGGCTGGATGCGGGGCGGTAGGAACTGCCTCCGCAATCCAAGCTGATCCATTACGTCGCCCACCACGGCGACAAACAACTCATGGCGGGCCAGGCGAAAGAGTTCGCCGTCGTTATTCCACAGTTTCGATGGCATGATTGCTAAACTCGACTACGCATGAAGGTGGCACTCGACGCCACTCCGCTCACGGAGTCACAAGGAGGAATTCGCCGCTACACCCTCGAACTGGCGAAGGCGCTCTCCCGCTCGTTTCCGCAAGACGAATACCTTCTCGTATCCGATCAATCGTACCAGCATCCGGAGCGCTGCGGGGCGCGCTGCGCGCAAGGCCGCGGGAAGCGCTGGTGGCTTTACGGATTGCCCCGGTTCCTTGCTCGCGAACACGTGGACGTCTTTCATGGAACCGATTTCGCCGTGCCGTACTGGCCGGCGCGCCCCGCGGTCATCACCATCCACGACCTTTCCCCCTGGCGTACCGGCGCTTCCTCGCGCGTGCGCCGCCGCACTCCCTGGCTGCTGCGCTTCGGCCTCGCCACCATGGTCATCACTCCAACCGAAGCCGTGCGCCAGGAAGTGATCGAACACTTCCGCCTGCCCCCGGAGGAAGTTGCCGCCATCCCCCTGGCGGCAGCGGAACATTTCCGCCCCGTCGATGCGCCGCCCCCCAGCCGGCCCTATTTCCTGTTCGCCGGATCGGACAATGCGCGAAAGAACGCCGCCGTGGCGCGCCAAGCCTGGCAGGAACTGCGCCGGCGCGGTCATGACGCCGCCTTCCGCGGCCTCGGCAGCCTGCCGGAACAGGACCTGCCCCTGTTGTTTTCGCAGGCGGCGGCCGTGTT
The DNA here is from genome assembly GCA_020847895.1 of Bryobacterales bacterium. Lineage (GTDB taxonomy): Bacteria > Acidobacteriota > Terriglobia > Bryobacterales > Bryobacteraceae > CADEFT01. Next base: position 2,367 of record JADLBG010000033.1, on the reverse strand, counting down.
GTACCCTTCGCTTTATGAAGGTTTCGGACTCCCGGTGCTCGAGGCCATGCAGTGCGGAGGAATTGTGATCGCCTCCCGGGATGCGGCCATCTCTGAAGTGGCCGCCGGCGCGTGCCTGCAGTGTGACGCTCGAGACGCGCGCCAGTGGGTATACGCGATGGAAGCCGTGTTGACGGATGCGCCCCTGAGGGAGCGGCTCAGAGGCCAGGCCATCAACCGCGCGAAGGCCTTTTCCTGGGAGCGCACCGCCGCCTTGACGCGCGCTGTCTATGCAAAAGCGCTCCGGCGGTTCCATGGCTGAACGCGTCCTCTTCGTATCGCCGGAAGCGCCCTATCCGCTCACCGGCGGCGGCGCGCTGCGCACCGCATCCCTGCTCGAATACTTCGCGCGCCGCTCGAATCTGGACGTGGTCCTGTTTGCCGTGGAAGGCGCAAGTGACCCGGAGGAATTCCTTCCCCCCGGATTGATCCGCAATGTCTGCAAACTCCGCCTGCCTTCCCATTCAAAGCATCCGCTGGCGCGGATGACGCGGAACACCGCCCGCCTGCTGCGCGGCGTCCCTCCGCTGCTCGACCGCTTCTCCGGGCAGCAGGAGCCCTTGAGCCGCTGGCTCGAGGGACGCCGTTACGATGCCGCCATCGTGGAGCATTTCTGGTGCGCCCCCTATGCCCCGCTCGTGCGGTCCCACGCCTCGAGAGTCTACCTCGATCTTCACAACATCGAATCCGAGTGGCACACCCGCGCGGCCTCAACCTCCCCCTGGCCTCTCTCGCTCGGACACCGCGCCTTCGCCCATTCCAACTCCCGCCTCGAAAGGCGACTGGCGCCGCTCTTTGATGGAATCCTGGTCACCTCCTCTCGCGACGCAACTCACTTGCCTTCCCATCCCCGCCTCATCATCTACCCCAATGCCATTCCACGCCACCCCCTTCCCCAAACCGCGAAGGATTCCTCTCTCGTGTTCTCCGGCAACCTCGAATACTGTCCTAATCAAGAGGCTGTCCGATTCTTCCACGGATGTGTATGGCCCATGCTCCAGAAGAAATATCCGCAACTGCGGTGGCGAATCTTAGGCAAAAACCCAAACGCCCTGCCTGCCTCGGTGAAGGCCGATCCCTCGGTTCTCCTCTCCGGGCCCGTTCCGCATGCCGTTCCCGAACTCGCCAGGTCCCAAATCGCCATTGTTCCCGTACTCGGCGGCAGCGGCACCCGCGTTAAAATACTAGAGGCTTGGGCGGCCGGGCTTCCCGTAGTGTCCACCACCATTGGCGCCGAGGGACTGGAGGCTGTTCCCGGTCAACACCTTCTGCTGGCGGATACGCCGGCGGAACTATCCGCGTCCATTTCGGGTTTGTTGGAATCGCCGTGCCGCCGGGCGCAACTCGGCGCGGCGGGGCGGACTCTATATGAAGGGCATTACACATGGGAAGCAGCGTGGAGAACTCTGGACCGGGAGAATGCCCTCCTTCCCTAACGTCTATACTGAAAGGACGCGAATGCGCTTTGCCATTGACGCTCACGCGATTGGGCAGCACTTAACGGGGAATGAGGTCTACATTCGGAACCTGCTGCGCTCGTTTTGCGCGCTCGACACCGATGCGGAGTTTGTGGCTTACCTCGCCGGCGCCGGCGCCGCGCAACTTGTTCCCGGCGCCGTCGCCACGAGAATGGTATCGCGAAACCCTTTTCCGCGGCTCGGCTGGCAACTGGCGGCCCATGTGCGCAAAGACCGCCCGCGCCTTTTGCACGTGCAGTATACGGCGCCGCTCGCCTGCCCCGTCCCCGTGGTGGCAAGCGTCCATGACGTGAGCTTTCTCGAGCATCCGGAATTCTTCTCCGCGGCAAGAGTTTTTCAACTGCGGCGCACCGTGAAGCGAACGGTGGAATCGGCGGCGCGAATCCTGACTCCAAGCGAGTTCTCGCGGGAGTCGATTGAGAAGCACTACCCCGAGGCGCGGGGGAAAACAGAAGTCGTCCCGAACGCCGTCTCGCAGAATTTTCGCCCCGTGCATCGCGAGCAGGCGCGCGAGAGGATCCGGACGCTTTTCGGAATTCCCTCCCCGTTCCTCCTCAATGTCGGAGACTTGCAGCCGCGCAAAAACCAGGTAGGCCTCATTCGCGCCTTCGAGGAAGCGATGCGGGCGTACCCGAAGTTAACGCACCGCCTGGTGCTGGTGGGCCAGAACAAATGGGACGCTCCCGCCGTGCGTCAGGCAGCGGAGCGATCCCCTCTCGCCAACCGCATTCACTTCACCGGCTACGTGGATGATGACCAGTTGCGCCTTCTCTACAATGCCTGCGACGCATTTCTCTTCCCCTCCTTCTATGAAGGCTTTGGAATTCCCATCCTCGAAGCGATGGCCTGT
>JADLBG010000032.1 GCA_020847895.1 Bryobacterales bacterium | reverse complement strand
GGTCGTAGGCAACCGTCGTGAGCGTTGTGGATTCGACGGCGGTAATATGCATGCGATGACCTCCTTGTGGAGGCATCCGCCCCAAAAACAGAATAGCACTAAAATGTTCTTAAGTGAACAGTATTGCATTTAGACCTCATTCGATGTTCTCCTTTGAGCAGCGAGCATAACACAAAGGCACAGCGTTCGGTCTGGCTGCCTGGAAGATGGAGCGTCAACTCGCTTCGGATTCGGACGCTTAGTTTCCGCATCATAAGCACGAGGCGCGCGTGCGATATCAAACCTATTGATTGATGCCCTCCGAAGTTGTTCACATCTTCGATCCGCGCCGGAACCTCCAAACGCAAGGATTTACCGGCAAGGCCGCGACGACAACGATGTACAACGCCAGCGAGACCGGTGTGTCCATCTCGGGCATTTTTCAGGCACCGGATGATTTCGCGGTCCTGGGCTGGTGGAACGCTTACGACTATTACAACCACCTTCGGTTGAAGCATCTCCCCAGGACCGATCTCTCCGACCTGAAGCTCGAATTCGACATCGAGTACGATCACACGCTTGATGGCGCGATGCGGTTGGACGCTGCGAAGTACCCGTCCGTCTCCTGGGACGCTATGACGTTCGTCTGTGGTAAGGGGATCGCGCCGAACGATATATACGAGGTGCGGTTGCTCGATCACGCCACGGTCGTCTCCGGCAGTGAGACTCCGACCAGTGTGGACATAGACCTGACCGGCACGGAGCCCGCCGACGGCGTCGACTATCTCCACCTCTATTTCCGCGACACCCGGTACACGATCACACACGTCGATTGCCGGTTCGAGACGCAACTGAGTGCGGCAGTTGAGCCGGCCACGGACGGTGGCGGCAACCTACTGCTGGTGGATCTCCACGTGGATGACGCGAGCGGGTTCGCGGTGGGCGACATGGTGTGGATCGAGCGCACCGGCGCGAACGAGGAATTGGTCAATGTGCTGGAGGCCAACCAGGTTCTCCAATTCATCCGCGCGCGCATCACGAAGACGCACGCCAACGACAGTTACGTCACGCGCAAGACCCAAGCCAAGCATGCCGCTGAAAAGCTCGCGACGCTCATCAACACGGCAGGCGAAACCGTCGCCGGCAGGTTCGGCCCGGACCAGACCACCGTGATTGAGGCCAGCGCGACCGGCTACACCGGCGGCGCGAAACTCACGCTGGCTTTCAGGACAGCGGTGCTTCCGGCGGGACGGTATGGCACCCTCGGCAACCTGGACCGCGTGCTCGTGACCTCTGGTCACACTGGCGCGGGTTCTCAGGCGCTCGAGTGGTACGCATCTGGATCGACCTACCGGTTCACCGGCGGCGATGACAACACAAAGTACCACGTCACGCTCGACTTCACGCAGCCACTCACGGATAAGCAAAGCCGCACCGTGCCGATGAACGACTGCCGGAAGATCTACATGGTGTTTGCGCCGCGCTTCGAGCAGGCCGAGGGCGAACTGGAGGATGGCTGCTTCCTCACTTCCGGTGTTGGTCCGTCCGACACGGTGTGGGCCGTCGACGACTCCTCGAAGCTCTCTGGTGGCCGATACTTGATCGGCTCGCCGACCAGCGAAGAGCGCGTGCGCCTGATCTCCGTGGACTCGCCGACGCAGATCACCGTCGAGCGTGGCTACCAGTCCTCGACGCCTGGCACCTGGGCATCGGGCGCACGGATGAAGAAGCTCTCGCCACAGAGCGGGTTCGCCAGCGATGCGGAATGGGGCTGCACGATCTCGAATATCACGGTCACGGGCGACGGCAACCTGAAGGTCGGCGGCGGCGCGCCACGGATCGAAGAATCGGATTCACGATGCGCGTACACCGGCTATTGGGAGAAGTACTGCTACGATTCTGGCTGGCCGAGCCAATGGTGGTCCACAGGGCACGCACGGCGCTGTGCGCCTTCTTCTGCGCAGGACGTCCGGAAGGTTTCCCTGCGCTACTCATACACGCAGCAGCACGATCTGTATCTTGGTACGTTCCTCAATATCGACTGCGGAAAGGTCAGCGTCTCCGTGGATGGCGGCGCGCCTACCACGCACGACCTGTTCCTCAGCGAGTACGGCGGCACCACGGCGAACATCAAACTCCGCGCCGCGGTTGCGGCCGGAACGCACACAGTCGAGATCACCGCGGTGTTTGAGAAGCACGCCTCCAGCACCGGCTATTACTTCTACTTCGATTACCTGTGGCCGCTCGTGCCGCAGGATATTCCGGATGCACCGCAGCAGTACTCGGACGTCTCGCTCGCCCTCGACTTCGACACGGACCACGGCTACAAGAAGCCCCCGGCCTGGCACCTGTGGCAACTCCAGAAACTCGGCTTCAAGGGCCACGCCGACGTGTACATGGGAGTCTTCTGGAATGACAAGCGACGGCGTGTGGGCGCCACATACCCGTACGCCAGCATCGCGTTCTCCGGCACGCCGTCTCCCGGCGACACCGTTTCCTTCTCGATCGGCGGTACGACGATCAGCCACGCCATTGGATATGGTGAGACGCTCCAGCAGATCGTTTCCCACATGCGTGCGGCGATCAACGGGATGTTCGCGGGCGTGTGGGCCGACGACAATTTCGGCACAGCAACGACGCTCCGCGTCCAGTCGAAGGCACCTTCGTGGACGTACACCGGCCTGGCGGTCAGCACGCCGAATTCGGTGACGCTCACGCTGACGAACCAGATGGGGACGCCAGGGACCGAGGGCAATTGGGAGATGGTCGATTCGGTCACGCCGGTCATGACCGAGGGCGCGCGCCGGTGGATTCGGGACTTGGCCGGACAATTCCAGACAGCGGGCATCAAGGCGTCGTTCGCGTTCTCGATGGAGTGCTATAACCCGCCCGCCGCTATGCGCGCGAAGTATCTGTCCTACTCCGGCGGCGTCGTCAGTCCCGGCGCAGACGTGTACTTGCAGATCCCGTCGCATCAGATGCACTTCGGCACGCGCGTCCGGAACTACCTCAAGCAGATGTACAAGGAGTGCGCCGACCAGATCGCGGCGGCCGGCGCGCCCGTGATCCTGCAATTCGGCGAGACGCAGTACTGGTATTTCGACAACCAGGCCGAGGACCCGAACGGCGGCATGGCCTTCTATGACCAGGGAACCATCGATGATTTCGCCGCCGCCAAGGGGCACCAGATCTGGCAGTTCCGGGCGAACAATGACGACCCTGCTGGCGACCCGGCGCACCAGTACGAAACGGCGAACTTCCTGCGCGACCGGATCTGGGCATACTGCCAGGATGCGATCACATACGTCCGCTCATACCATCCGACGGCGGTCTTCGAATGCCTCTGGCCGCTCGATGCGAACCAGGGCAAGCCGTCGCCGGACCCGGCCTATCGCCGTCTGCTGATGCACGTGAACCTGCCCAACGAGTGGAAGAACATCAGTTACGGCATCAAGTACTTCCGGTGCGAGGGATTCGACTACGACGTGTGGCAGAAGAACACTTCGCTCATCCGGCAGGTGATCTCGTTCGCCAGGACCACGCTTGGCCGGCCCACGGCGGAGTGCATGTTCCTGACCGGCCTCTATGGTCCTCCGGACCCTCCGATGGCGCAGGCCTACGGCATGTGGCTGCCGTTGAAGCTCTATTCGTTCTGCTTCTGGGCGTTCGACCAGTTCTGTCTCAACAGCCGTCCGGTGCCGCTTCCCGTCTACTCCGTATCGGTGAGCAACGCGCAGTACTTCAAGCCCAGGGCCGCGCGCGCGATCGAGACGCCGACCGCACAAGCCTGGGTGCCTGCTGCCAGTGGCGCGCTGAACCAGTTCCGGCTGAATACGAGGGCGTGCAATGAGTAACTTCCCATCGGCCATCGACACCGCCGCCACACTCTACAGCCCGGTCGATGCGTTCTCGACCAAGCCGCTCGAAACCACGACCACGGGCGCAGTGGGAGCGGGCGACTCGACCATCAGCGTCCAGTCCACTGCCGCCGGGTTTGCGGACGCCTACGGCGTGCTGTCCATCGACGACGAGCTCGTCGTCTATACGGTGCGGAGCGGATCGCAGTTCGCCGGGTGCCAGCGCGGGGCGTTCGGGACGACCGCAGCCAGCCACTCGAGCGGAGCGACCGTACGGGCCAATATGGTGGCCGGTTTCATGACCGCGCTCCAGTCGGCGGTGCTCGCGATCGAGAACGACTTGGGGACCGCCGCCGCACGCAACTACGTCCGGAAGGACGGCGCGGTCACAGTCACCGGCGTGAAGACGTTCCAGGACGGCGCGGAATTCGGATCCGGCACCAAGGCGAGCACCGGCCTAATACGCCTGCCCAACACCGGCGCGATCAAGTGGCGAAAGGCCGATAACTCCGGCGACCTGGGAATGGCGCTCAACGGCAGCAATCACATCGCCATGGACGCCATCGTCGATTTCGCGCCCGGGCAGACGTTCGGCGCGTTCTCGTATCCGGACGCCACGACCACCAGCAAGGGCATCGTTCAGATAGATCCGACAGGAGGCCTCGCTGTTGCGGCAGGGGTGCTCTCAGTGGCGTCGTCAGGCGTCACGCCTGGCACTTATACCAAGCTCACCGTCGACGCCAAGGGGCGCGCCACAGCCGGAACGACCCTATCCGCCGCGGACCTGCCAGCCCACACGCACGTGGCTGGCGATATCGTCTCCGGCGCACTGCCTTTACGATCCAGAACAACGGGACGGCGGTGGGCACGCGGCGCGCCCTGAACCTGATTCAGGGCGCGAACATGGCGCTCTCGTTCGCCGATGATTCGGGGAATGATCGGGTAACCGTCACTGTGGCGCTCGGCTCCTTGCCCTCGCACACGCATACGGAAAGCCAAGTGACAGACCTCGTCTCCGATCTGGCCGCGCGGCCCACGAAGGGATTGGGCTGGACGGCGTCCCGTGCGGCCATCATCAACTCCTCTGGCGAGCTCGAGGGAGCGGTCGGGAACGACGGCGATGTGGTTCTCAGGAACGGCGGTACGGTTGCCAAGACGGCGGATGCCACAGCCAGCACCGTGGTCTCCCGCGACGGCTCCGCGGGCGCGTCATTCGGCTACGTCGCTGCCAATAACCTGTGGGCCTATCTCGAATCGCACTTCCAATCGGTCGAATGCGGCGCGTTCCAGACGGTCGGCGGCGCGTTCGAGAACATGGCGAAGTACTCCGAGGACTTCAGCGTCGCCACCTGGGACAAGAACGGCGGCTCCTGCTCTGTCACGGCCAACAGCACCACGGCGCCGGACGGCAACACAACAGCGGACACGGTGACCGCGAGCACTTCGACGCCGATCATCCAGCAGCAGATCGCCGGCCTCGTCTCGGGCGGGCAGTATACGTTCTACGTATGGGCGAAGGTCGCGAGCGGAACGAAGCAGGTATCCATCGCCATCGTGGACAATGCCTATGCTGGGTACCTCGCCGGCCCGACCAGCATCTCACTCACGACGTCCTGGCAGCGGTTTAAAATTACAGGAACGCTCGCCGGAGGCCAGACGGGTCTGTGGATCGTTGTTCGGCAGTATGCGGGCAACGGAGACAACTGGACCTCCGGCGGTATCTACTTCTGGGGCGCCTGCCTCCAGCAAGGCAACGATCCGAAGAAGGGCTACGCGCGGACGTGGGGCTACCAGGCATCCCCGGTTGCGGCCGGAGTCGCGTGTGGTCCGATGCTGGTCGTGGCGAAGGACAGTAGTGAGTCGCCATTCCGGGTCGCCGGCCCCGGCTCGAATCTGTCCGACCACACGCTCTTGCAAGTGACTTCCGGCGGCGAACTGATCATCGCGGGCAGCACCGGCAACGGCTACCGGCTGGCAGAGGTCATGGGAGCTACCAACCCGTCCGGATGGTCCGGCGTGATCAAGGTGAAGACTCCCGGCGGCACGACGGCGGGCTACATCCTGCTCTACTCCAACCCGTAAAGGACACACTGAATGAAATTGACGCTGGATCACACCCAGCGTCTGAACCTGCATGCGCTCTTGGGCGCGCAGCGGGCAGACGTGGGGTCAATTCGCGCGATCTGGGTTATTCAGGATCGGGTCGCACTCGACGCCGACGAGGAGAAGGTCGTCGAAGTAAAACGCGAGATGGTCGCCGGCCAGGAGCGTGTGGTGTGGAATCCCGCCCGCTCGCTGCCGGCGAAGGAGTTTGAGTTCACCGATCCGGAAGTCGCGCGCCTCAAAGCCGCGATCGAGACGTGGGACTCGTATGGCGTCAACGCCGACCGGCGTTGGCTTCAGCCACTAGTCGAGACGCTGTTCTCGGCTGATCGGTAGTGCCCGCTGGCTTGCCGAGTCATTCATGCCAACTCGCCAGCGTAATTCAAACTGGCGTTCGGGTGGGGCAAGGGCGCGCAAGCGCAATTGCCCCAGCATCATTGAAATCACCTCGGCTGCCGCCCTCCTCATCGCACAATCAAGGTAGCCGACTTCGGTGTCGTGCGTACGGGCGCTGTGCTACGTTTGTTTTCAAGAGGAGAAGACCATCGGACCCTACCTCAATCAGACGCTTGGTTTTGATGAGGTGCGCTGGGCAACCCTGCGCAAGACCAGCTATGACTCGCGTGCGTCTTTTCAGGGTCCACCGCAAAAGACGCTGCTTTGCGCCGGAACTCACCTGTATCGCCTCGTACCTCTCGCCAATGGCCAATACTTCGACTCCGCGTGGTGGATGCCCGAAGGCACTTTTTTAGCATTGCACGATGACGCAAACCGCAGCTCGCACGGAGGCGGCCGACTATTCAGGAATTATGTTGCTGAGTTCATGGCACTCCCGTCCGGCAGCAGCCAACTATGTATTGTAGAGATCGAGTTGACGAGCCCTGTGTATTCCTGGGTAGGACGTTCCGCTCCGCTCTTCGACAGACCAGGTGGTATGGACCAAGTCTTTCTCCCGAATCTTCCCGAGCGTGGAAATCCGCGAGTGAGCATGAGTGCAAAAGTGGTACGGACGTATTGGCTTAAGTTCTGAGTTGTTTCGTGAATCCTCGTCCGTCAATGGCCGATCCAAGAAAATTTGCCCGATGTGTTCGCCACCACCCGGTCCGGTCCGTGTCCACGTTGCCCGAAGTTCTGATCGACATGCCGTTACGAGAGTTCGACTTCACCGAATCCGAGGTCACCCGGATCAAAGCTGGCCCTTCAGGCGCGGGAAAGTTACGGCGCCAGCATCGCCCGGCGGTGGTGGAACCACTGCTTCCCCCCCCATAGCCGTGGCAGGTTTAGCGACCTGAGCTGCGCGATGGACGGTTACGGGTATCGCCGCAATTCGCAGAGGTGCCCCGTTGGGCAGCCGCCTTCAAGGCGATCAGGCCAAATCCTCTCTCGCGCGCACCTTCAGAACTCCTGATCTCATCCCGTGGTTCTGACGGGGACGATGAATTTGAATTGACCCGATGACAGTTGCGCCAGTGGCGTAGTCGGGGCGAGACTGGAGCATGCCGCAACTCCAGTTGCCGATCT
>JADLBG010000031.1 GCA_020847895.1 Bryobacterales bacterium | reverse complement strand
TGCCACCCCTTATGGGAACCAAATAATGAACATCCCAGGCACGGCCGCGCGCCCGGTCTCGGGGGATGGCTTCATATTACCGATGGGGGCGGAAAAATGCAAGCGGTATTCTAGGGATGGGGCTCACGTCGTGTCGAGCCCAATATGTGGTATCCGCTCGGGCGAACTTCATAAGTCTCAATGCCGTCTTGCTTCGTGGCAGACTAGCCTCATATCCCGTAGTGTAGAGAGAGACGCAAGGAATCGCCGATATGGAACTGGTGCGGGATGCGGTGGCCGGTATGTTTGACGAACTCGCCGAAACGCGAAATATGCTGGACCGCCGCTATGACGAGATCGAAAGTGGCAAGGTTAAGATGATCGATGGCGAGGAAGCCTTTGCCCGGTTGCACGAAAGAATCGACGAGCGGCGTAACCGCATCGCATGAGCCGGCCCGCAAGGAACCGCGGGGGCAAGAAATCCCCGCTACGCCTTCCGCGTCGCCGTGAAACTCGCCATCCCGTACTCCCCAAGGTCCACCGTCCCCGACATCTTCTTCCCTTCCACGGTCCCCTTGTAGGTGTACTCGAGCGACGTCCCTTCAATCCGCCCGCGGCTGTGGAACTGCACCTTGTCCCCGTCCACATGACCCTTGAGCGGCCCTTTCACCAGCCTTCCGGTGTATTCTCCGCTCAGTTCATTACCCTTGGCATCCAGATAGAACGTGTGCCGGGCCGTTCCTATTTTGAACTGCACCACCGACTCCCACAACCCGGATACATCACCGGAGGGCGCGGCCCGATGCGGCTTAGAACGCGGTCCTGGAGCCTTGCTCAGAATCTCGTGTATCCGGTCCGCCACCACCTTGTACTCTCCCGCCCACATCGCCGCCGGCCGCAGCAGCATCTCGCTCGATTCATCGCCTTCCCGCATTCCCGCATGCGTCATGATGCGCGGTTCGCCTTCCAGCAACTGCTTGCCTACCTCGCCCGCGCTAATGCCGATCTTCCGCGGATCCCATACCACCTTCATCGTCGGATAGTATGCCTTGTCCTTCGGCTCGATGATCTCTCCTGAAACACCCGGCACCTTCGACACCACATCCGTAATGTGCCGGAACCACGCCCGCCATTCGGCATCCTCGGCATCACGATTGCGCTTGCCGGACCGCAGCATCTCGATCGCCTTCACCATCCCGGCTACTTCTTCCTTGCTCACCTTCATCGCCCGGGCGAACGCATGATGCGGCGCGCTGTTCATGAACGCCGCCTCCACCAGGTCTTTGCGGCCAATCAGCATCCCCGCCGTCTGCGGTCCGCGAATGATCTTGCCGCCCGAATACGCCACCATGTCCACGCCGCGCGAAAGATACGGATTCGGCACCAGCGGCAGCCGGTCCGCAACGTCCATCACCACCGGAACTCCGTGCTTGTGCGCCACCGCTACATACTGCTCCAGCGTGAACGGATTCCCGTCATTGGCCAGGTTGATCTGCCCCGTCGCCATCGCCGTCCGCGGCCCGAACGCTTTTTCGAGATCCTCCAGCGTCTCCACCTCCACCATCTTTATGCCCGTGCTTCGTACCGCATGATCGTAAACGCTCCGCGACCACCGCGGAACCACAACCTCGCCTTTCAAGCCCGTCGTGTCCGGAAGCTGCTGCATCTTTTCCGGATCGCCGCCCGCCACACACGCCAGCGTGGCGCACGTCATCGACCCGGCCGCTCCGGAACTCACCATCGCGGCTTCCGCTTGCAACAGTTCCGCAAGGCGCTTCCCCGCCCCCGCCATCAGCTCATCCAGGTTCACCGGATAGAATGAGGCGCGGTTCATCGCCTCAATCACCTCCGGCAACATCGCCGAGCCGCCGTTGATCGTGTACGTCGAGGTGCAGTTGATGAACGGCTTCACGCCGAACTGCTCGTATACCTCCGGTCCGCTTCCACGCACCGGCAGGCTCGTCGCGCCTTGCGCCTGCTCACTGAGCAACCCGGCAAACCCCGCCGAGGCGCCCGCCAAAAACATCTCCCGCCGGTTCATTCCCGAAGCCGGTTTCGATTTCTTCGATCTCATAGTCAGTCTCTCCTCTGCGGTTAGTCGCTGGATTTCTGCCGACAGTGTATCACGCACACCGCCTCACCAACACGGCCCGATTTGATAACCTACTCCGGTACACCAAAGTTCAAAGGAGAACCCCGTGCGAAATTGCCTCCTGCTCATTACCGCACTCATCATTGCTTCCGCCCTCTGCCCGGCACAAACCTCGGCGCCATTGCGCGTCCATCGCCAGTTCCTCTACCCCAAGGAATTCGCCCCCGGCAAACCTTACTCCCCCGGCGTTCTCGTCGGCAAGACCCTCTACATCGCCGGCCAGATCGATAAGGACCCGCGCACCGGAGCCCAGCCCAGTGGCATCCGCGAACAGACACGCATGGCCATGAACAGCGTGGGCCACGTCCTCCACGCCGCCGGCATGGACTTCGGAAACGTCGTCTCCTGCCACGTCCAGCTTCGCGACATGGGCCAGTACAAGGACATGAATGAAGTCTACGGCAGCTTCTTCGGCCCCGATCACTACCCCGCCCGCACCACGCTCGAATTCCCCGGTCTCCCCAGCGGAGCCAATATCGAAATCAGTTGCATCGCCTACGCCGACAAGTCGAAAATCTCCATCGTCACTCCTCCCTCGGGCGCCATTCCCCCCGCCATGGGTCCCTACCGGCCCGCGGTCTTTGCCGGCGACACGCTCTACGTTTCCGGCAGCGGCGGCCGCACGCCTGTCACCAATGAACTCGATCCCACCCTCGAAGGCCAGACCAGACAGACAATGGAAAACATCGGCCAAATCCTCAAAGCCGCCGGCCTCGAGCACAAGGACGCCGTCTTCTCAAACGTCTACTATCTCGATCCCGCGGGACCCAGGAACGGCGCCTACTCGAGGCTCGGCTCCGTCTACAAGAATTTCTTCCCCCTCGGCTCCGCGCCCAGCCGCGCCGGCTTCCTCATCGGCAAACTCCCCGGCACAATCAGCGTCGAGATCACCTTCATCGCCACCCGCGACCGCAAGAACAAAGGCCGCGTCGTTCCTGACTCCGCCGGCCTCAGCCCCACATCCTCCAACGGCGGCGTTCTCGATGACAACACGCTCTACACCTCCGGAAAATCCGCCGCCGGCCCAACCCTCGAAGCCCAGATGCGCGGTTCCCTCGAAACCAT
>JADLBG010000030.1 GCA_020847895.1 Bryobacterales bacterium | reverse complement strand
GGCGCATTGACGAGATCCAGAATGCGGTCCCGCGGGGTCGTGTTCTTCTCGAGCAGTTGAGCAAGGTTGTGTTCCACGCTCATTCTGAGCCGGAACGCCTGGCGGTCCTCGAGCCCAAGAGCGGCGCGCCAGGGAATCTCGCGGTGCAGCGCCCATGTCCCTTGCGGCGCATACAGCGGGATAATAGCCGGCCAACTGGTGATGGCGTGCGCGGCAAGCAGCCCCAGCGAAAGCGCCCGCGGAAGGCTCATCATCATTGCGAGCGCGAAGAAAGGCAGCGCCGGCATGAGGAAACGCGTGCCGGAATTGAGCAGCCAGGGAAGTCCCGCAAGCACTCCGGTGAGAGCCAGCAGGCGTCCCTCCCGCCGGCGCAGCGCCGGCAATCCGATGGGGAGCGCCAGCCATGCAGGACCAAGAAGGCCCTGCAGCAAGTCGCCATACACCGTGAGTTCGAGAGGGATCGTGGCAGGGTCCAGTTCGCCGTAGCCGCGGAGATAGGCGCTCAGCTTTTGCTCGGAATCGATATGGAAATAGGGGTTCGGAAAGAAGCGGTTGAGGAGCGGCGCGAACGGGTTTCCGGTGAGGACCGCGGCCCTCGCCACCCAGGGAGCGGAGATCAGCATCGCCCCAAACACGATGCGCGGCGCCGCACGGTTGCGGCGCTTCACCAACACGGCAGTGAGCGCCAGCGGTGCGACGAGCGCTCCGGGGAACTTGATGGCATAGCAGAACCCCGCGCAGATCCCCACCGGCCACAGCAGGCGATCATCGCCGCGCCGCCACCACAACACCAGCAGTTGAAATACGACGAGTGTGAAGAACGTAATGGCGGCATCGTTGTAGGCGCACGTGCCGCTGATCCCGGCAACCGGCGTGATGGCGTAGAACAGGCCGCCGGCCCATCCCGTCCACGCGGGGAGCCCGAGAGTGAGAGCGATTTCCGCAAGCAGCGGAACGGTCCAGGCGAGGAATGAGAAGTGCACCAGCTTGGCGGCGCTATCGCCCCCGACGCTGTACGCCATGGCGAACAGCGTTTCGAGACCCTGCGGCATGACTTCATAGAAGGTGACACGATCCGGGAACGAACCCGTCCGGGCAGCCGAGACGGGAATGGAAAGATGGTAGTTGAGGGCGTCGCTCTGGATCTCCGGAGACAGCGCAATTGCCAGATACAGCGCTCCGTAGGCTGCCGGCAGAACCCAAGTCCAGGCGGGCGGCCATTGCCGGCCGGATAGCTTCGGGCGGTGGAGGGCAAGCGGCGCCAGGCACAGCGCCCCAAGTACGAGCATGGCCCACGGTCTGGCCATGTGCGCGAGCAGCAAGCCGAAAACAGCGACACTCAGCAGAGCCGACCCCGAGGCGAACTCGAGCGCGGCCGTCAGGTCAAAACGGCGCAGCAGCCACCGGCCCAGGCTCCATGCGGAGAGGATGGTAAGCGCGGCTCCGGCGAGGCTTGCAAATATCACACTTCGTACTTCTTCAGCAGTTCCGCCCAGTGGCCTTTGGCTTTCAGGATGAGTTCGGCCACTTCGCGAACCGCGCCGTTGCCGCCGCGAGCCTCCGTCACCAGGTGGGCGATCGTCTTCACTTCCGCCCGCGCGTTGTTCACCGCGATGCTGAAGCCGACGCGGCGCATCACGACGATATCGGTGAGGTCATCCCCGATATAGGCGACCTCCGAAGGGTCCACTTTCGCGTCCGCGAGAATCTCTTCGAGAATCGGGATCTTTTCGATATGGCCCTGGTAGATGTAGGTGAACTTGCACTGTCTGGCGCGCTCCTCGGTCGCCGGCGAAACGCGTCCGCTGATCAGTCCCGTCTTAATGCCATACCAACTCAGCCACTGGAGACTGATGCCATCCTGAGCGTCGAATCCCTTGGTTTCGAACATGCGGCCGTCGGGGCCCGGAACGTTGTACAGCTTGCAATCCGTCATGACGCCATCCACGTCCATGAGGAGCAAACGAACCCCGGCGGCCATCTTCTGTATATCCACTCGAATCTCCTGAATTGTGTTGTGGTGAATTCTCCATGGTAACGGATCGATGGCGGCGTGAGGCGCCGTCCCAATGGGTGTATACTTCCAGGCGCGAAGGTATCGCAGGATTGACATGAAGAAAACCGTACTTCTATTGACCTTGACTGCCTCGGTAATGGGCGCGCAGACCTATGACCTCTTGTTGAAGGGCGGGCGCGTAGTGGATCCCAAGAACCGCATCAACGCGCTGATGGACGTTGCCGTGGCCGGGGGTAAGATCGCCCGCGTCGCCGCCAACATTTCTCCCTCCGAAGCAAAGAAAACCGTAAACGCCGCCGGGTTGTACGTGACTCCCGGCCTCATCGACATTCACGTCCACGTCTACACGCGGCCGGATGTGAAATCGATCGAGCGCGACAGCAGCGTGCAGCCGGATGCGCATTCCTTTCGCGGCGGCGTAACCACGATGGTCGACGCCGGAACTTCCGGGTGGCGCACTTTCCCTGACTTCAAGGCTCGCGTCATCGACAAATCCCAGACCCGTGTCCTCGCGCTTCTGAACATCGCCGGTTGGGGTATGGGCACCGGGAAAGAGGATGAACTGGCCGAACTCGACGCCGCGGCGGCCGCGCGGATGGCCAAGGCCAATCGCGGCGTCATTGTCGGATTCAAGTCGGCCCACTTCGGCGGGCCCGGATGGGAATCCGTGGATGCGGCGGTCAAGGCAGGCAGGGAAACCGATCTCCCCGTGATGATCGATTTCGGCTACCTCAACAAAGTCAGGAGCCTTCCCACCCTGCTCCTCGACAAACTGCGCCCCGGCGACATCTACACACACTGTTTCTCCGGCCATCGGGAAGAACTCGTGGCCGGAAACAAGGTGAACCCCGCGATGATCACCGGGCGCAAGCGGGGCATCATCTTCGATCTCGGCTTCGGCGCCGGCAGTTTCTATTGGTACGTCGCCGTCCCGGCTTTGCAGCAAGGCTTCCCACCCGACTCCATCTCCACGGACCTGCACTCCGGCAGCATGAACGCCGGAATGAAGTCGATGACCAACTCCATGTCGAGCATCCTGAACCTCGGCGTTCCGATAGATCAGGTGATCGCCATGTCTACCTGGAATCCCGCCAGGGAGATCAAACAGACAGCCCTGGGCAGCCTGGATGCCGGGGCGGAGGCGGATGTAGCCGTGCTGCGCGTCGAGAACGGGCAGTTCGGATTCGTCGACTCCGCCGGAGCGGTAAACCAGGGCACGCAACGAATCACCGCCGAACTCACCCTCCGCAAAGGCAAGGTGATGTGGGACCGCAACGGCCGCGCCAGCGAAGACTGGAAGACCTTCCCGTACAAGCGCAAGGAGTGGACGAAATAGAAAAGCCGGCAACCTACCCCAGGAGCACCCTATGGAACGCAGAGGATTCCTCGAAGGATTCGCCGCCGCCCCCGCCGCGGCCGCCGCGCAGCAAGCGGCGCGGCAAACCTATGCACAGAGCACGCGGGGCATGTCGAAAGTTACCATCCGCCGCGTCTACCCCATCCTCTCCAGCGCCGGCGGACGCTATCAATGGGTGATCGTCAAGGTGGAAACCAGTGAGCCGGGCTTGTACGGCATCGGCTCGGCGAGCAACGTGCATCAGGCCTTCACCGTGGCCACCGCCATCGAGAAGCACCTTGCTCCCTTCTGGGTGGGCCGCGACGTGGATCGCATCGACGACATTTGGCACGCCACCATCTATCGCAGCTATCGCCGCCATGACACCATCCTCAACAATGCCCTGAGCGGTCTCGACATGGCGTTGTGGGATATCAAGGGCAAGCGCGCCGGCATGCCGGTGTACGCCCTGCTCGGCGGAAAGGTGCGCGATGCGGTGCCTTGCTACGGGCATGCCGACGGGCGTTCCATGGACGAAGTCACGGACAACGTGAAAGGCTTCATGGATCGCGGCTTCCGTCACGTGCGGGCACAGATGGGCGGCTACGGGGGAGGCGGCATGATTCCGCCGGGGCAGGGAAGGCGTCCGGTGAACGGGTACAACGGGCCGGCGTTCGACGAGGAGCAATACATCGACGCCATCCCCAAGCTGTTCGAACATCTGCGAGTGAAGCTGGGCAAGGATGTCAAGCTCATCCACGACGTCCACGAACATCTTTGCCCGACCATGGCGGTGGAATTCGCCAAGCGGATGGAGCCATACCGCATGTTCTACGTGGAAGACATCCTGCCGCCGGAACTGGTGCAGTGGTACCGCAACATCAAGCAGGTGACCTCCACTCCGATGGCGATGGGCGAAATCTTCACCAATCCGCAGGAATGGGTGCCCTGCATCTCCGAACGCATCATCGACTTTGCGCGCCACCGCATTTCCACGGTCGGCGGCATCACTCCCGCCCGCAAGATCGCCGCCCTGTGCGAAACCTTCGGCGTCCGCACGGCGTGGCAGGAAGGCGGCGACAACGATCCGGTGAACTTCGCCGCCGCCTGCCATATCGACCTCTCCTCCTCGGCCTTCGGCGTCCAGGAAGAGAACCGCTGGCCGGATCTCGTACACGAACTGATGCCGGGGACTCCGAAACTGCCGGATGGGTATGCCTACGTGAACGAGGCCCCGGGCCTTGGCGTGGATATCCGCGAAGATATGGCGCGGAAGTATCCGATGGAGCCGCCCTCCGGCCGCGAGGACGGGTTCACCGTGCGGGCCATCGATGGCTCCCTCGTGCGGCCCTGAATCGCTGGCTGAAGTCTGCCATACTTTGTCCGTGCATCGATTCCTGTTTTTTGTTCTCATATCCGCCGCATCGGCCAAGGATCTGGCACGTTGGGAAGCTTCCGAACCACCACGCCAGGAGGGTATCCGTCTCGAAAAAGCCGCCGATTCCCCAATGCGCATGGAACGCGCCGGCGGGGCTTACACAGCCAGACTCTCGCCCAGCACAGACTACTACACGCGCTCGGTATATCACATCGAAATCGAGGATCCCACTCCCGCGAAGCAGTGGCTCGTCCTCGAATTCGCCGATCGAGGCTACGGGCTCATCACGCTTTCCCCCGGTTTGCCGCAGACGAAACAATGGGGCGTTGCCCGCGTCAATTCGGGCAAGGTGCGGCACGCCGTTTTTGCCTATGACAACGCGCCGCCAAAGAAGATCCGCGTCGAAGGCCTCGACTGGCTTCGGGCGATTCATCTGGTGGACACCCAACCGCCCGTCGAAGAGGCTCCGCTCGTGAATCCGGCTCTGCAATTCGCCGTTCCCTCCGAGCGCGTCAGTTCCGTCTCCGGCGACGCCACCGCCCCTGACCGCGTGCAGGATGCTCTTGCCGGCATCCGCAACGAAGCTCCGCTGATTCGCGCTCTCGGCTTCAACGCCGTCGAGACCTACGTTCGCTGGGGATATGTGGAACGCCGGCGCGGCGTCTACGACTGGAGCTTCTACGATGCGATTCTCGGCGAGATCGAGAAACACGGCCTCCAATGGTTCCCCATGCTGCTCGCCGGCTCCGGATACGCGCTGCCCGCGTGGCTCCACGATTCCAAAGACAACTTCGGCTTCAAATGCCTCGAGCATGGCGTGGTGC
>JADLBG010000029.1 GCA_020847895.1 Bryobacterales bacterium | reverse complement strand
TCCCCCGCCTCGCCGGCCGTCCAGAGCCGCTTGCCTTTGCGCTGCAGGTTGTTGGCGACCACGCTGCCCGCCGCTTCCAGAATGGACTTGGTGGAGCGGTAGTTCTGTTCCAGGCGGATGACGGCGGCGTGGCGGAAGTCCTTCTCAAAATCGAGGATGTTGCGAATATCGGCGCCGCGCCAACTATAGATGGATTGGTCCTCATCGCCGACGACGCAGACATTCTGCTTCGGTCCGGCGAGGAGCCTCATCAATTCGTACTGGTTGCGGTTGGTGTCCTGATATTCGTCAATCATCAGGTATTGAATGCGCTCTTGCAAGCTTTCGCGAGTGGCGCGGTCGTGCTGGAGAAGCCTGACGGCCTCGAGAAGGAGATCGTCGAAATCGAGGGCGTTGGCGGAGCGCAGGCGCGCCTCGTAGTTCTCGTACAGCTTGCCGACCGTCTTCGCCACCGGGTCCTTGGCCGTGGCCTGAAAGTCCTCGGGAGAGATCTTGTCGCACTTGGCGTTGCTGATGATGGAGAGCGCGGTGCGCGGGGCAAGCGCCTTGTCGTCGAGGCCGAATTGCTTGTAGAGCGACTTCAGAACCGAAACCTGGTCATCGTCGTCGTAGATGGTGAAACCGCGGGTGAAGCCGGGGCGGATTTCGGCGAGTTTGTCTCCATAGCGGCGCAGAACACGCACGCAGAAGGAGTGAAAGGTGGATACGGTAGGGCCATCGCCCATGATGCGGCCCGCAAGCAGAGTGCGGACGCGCTGGCGCATTTCGTCAGCCGCCTTATTGGTGAAGGTGACGGCGAGGATAGACCACGGCGCGATGCCGCGCTCGCAGATCATGTGGGCGATGCGGTGAGTGATGACACGGGTCTTGCCGCTGCCTGCTCCGGCCAGGAGAAGCAGCGGGCCTTCCACGTGGCGGACGGCTTCGGCTTGCTGGGGATTCAACCCCGCGAGAAAATCCATGAGGCTTCGGTTTCGCTGATTCAGAAGAAGTGTGAATCTCTAGCTATTGTGGCATAGTCCGCATGCTGACGCCCGTCGAATGTTTGGCTGGTTTCAGAGACTCTTGCGCAGGGCTTTTTCCATCTCGTGAGGCGAAAAACCGTAGGGCCCGGGAGCGCTCTTGAACACGACGCGCCCCTGCTTGCCGATGACGTAGAGCCGGTCGGGCCACCCGGTGTAGGAGCGCTCGGTGCGATTGTCGATGCCGTCGAGCAGGGCCGGTATCGCGATGTTCAATTTGCGGACGCAGGAACCAGCCGCCTGGGCGCGCTCTTCCTCCGATTTCGGATTGGCGAGGATGACGTTCTGGCGGAGATTTACCGGCAATTGCCAGCCGTCGCTCGCGTGCGCCTCTTCAATGTAGACGATGTAGAAGTCCGCACGGTCTTTGTAGTCGTGATAGAGACGGTTGAGGGCGGGAACCTCCCGCCGGAATGGCGGTCAAGTGTAACTGCCGAAGATGAGGACAACGGGCCGTCCGAGACTGGAAGACAGTTTCACGCGCCCGGAGTTATCCTGCCGGGGCAGGTCGAAATCGGGAGCCCTGTCTCCAGGACTCAGGCTGCCGGCGCGTGCGATCATCCAGAGTCGTTGGAACGGCATGGTCATCATCAACAGCGGGGTGGGCACGTGGGCAATGACCGAACAGAACCGGCCCGGCGGCAGTTTCATGGCGGCGAAGAGCGCTCCCGCCGCGAGGAGCCAGACGATGGCCAGGGCGGAGCCGATTCTCGCCAGTAGTCGCATGATTCCGACTATTGTATCCGCTCCTTGGAATGAAATCGGCCGTCGTGGTTCGGGTCGTCGTGGTTCGGGCAAGTTATATACTCGCACTGCGTGCTCATTCTGCTGTTCCTGCCATTCGGAGCCTTGGCGGCGGCGCTGCTGCTGGCGCGCGCCCATCGGCGGTCCGCGGCCGTACGGTGGATAGCGGGAGGCGCTTCCCTCTTATCCATGGCAACAGGGGCAGTGCTATTGTGGAGCATTTTCCGCTCCACTTCTTCCACTGCCGCCATCGGGATTCTCTTCCTGCCGCTGTGGATGATCGCTGGAGGAGCGATTGGGGCGGTGCTCGGATTTGCTGCTTACAAGGCAGCCCGGTTGCGAGAGGCGGTAACCGTGGTGCGGGCCGCGAGCGCGCTGGCGCTGCTCGGCGTGGCGCTCTATGCGGGCGCTGCCGGGTGGCGTATCCGGCAATTCCATGCGGACCAACAGATAAAGGATCCGCTTGTGCTGAAAACACGCGCGCGGGCCGAACTTTCGCGCCATGACTATTTTCTGCTCTCGGCGATTGCACGCAATCCGCACACGAGCGCGGAGACGCTGCTCGAGATTGCGCGGGATCCCGATCCGGGCCTTCACGAAAAGCGCCCCGAGTGGATTAACATGGTGGACCGGGACAGGCTTGCGGTAGTGCGAAAGGTGATTCGTAACCCCAACTCGAACGTGGACGCGCTGGTAGCGGTCTCGGGCTCCACCAATGACTACGTCTTGGGCGACCTTGCCCAGGACAGACGCACGCCGGAACCGGCCCTGCGGCAAATCGCAGCCAGGAGCCGATCGTACCTTGTCCATTGGGGGCTGGCGGCGAATTCGAGCGCGCCGCCGGACCTGCTGGAGAAACTGCCGCGGAGCAAGGATCTTTATGTGGCGATGGGACTGGCCTACAATGAGGCGACGCCGGCGGAGATTCTGAGGGAACTCGCCTCACACAGTGACTCGCTGGTTCGAGACCGCGTAGCCTTGAACAAGAAGACGGAGATGGAGGTACTGGAACAATTGACGCGGGACGGAAATACACAGGTGGCGCGGCGGGCGGCCACGCAATACGGGAGCCGCGGGGGCAGATGAACCGGCGGCATTTTCTTTCACTCGCGGCTGCCTTGCCGGGAATTGGCGACGAGTTGGAGGAGTCGAAACCGATTCCGGAGCCCCACTTCCCTTCGCGGCTGTACTGTTTCGTTTGGCGGAACTGGGAGTTGGCGAACACCGGGCGTCTCGCACAGGTGCTGCGGACGGCGGAACGCAATGTGCTGACCCTCGGGCGATCCATGGGCCTGCCGCGCAAGCCTCGTCTTACGGACGATCAGCTCCGGCGGCTGTACATTACGGTCATCCGGCAGAACTGGCACCTGCTGCCGGAAGAGCAGTTGATGGAATTGCTCGGTTGGGACCGGAACAAGTTCGAGTACACACTGAAAGAGGATGATTTTCTGGATGTGAAGCTCGGGCGAAACAAGCCGCGCTGCGGGCCTCTGCGCTATGAGACGCCGAGCCCCGCCGAGCGGCAGCGGGCGGGAGAGATCCGGCGAATTCTGGAACGGGTTTTCGGCAAATCGTTGCACGAAGCGGGACAGCCTCCGTTCCACTTCGTCGAGGAGCTGAGTTCGCTGGCGATTGAGCCGTTACGCGGCGGTGGAACAGCAATGGCATCCGAGGTGGACCTGCGGGATGGATGGGGTATCCACCCCTTTCCCGGAAGCGCGCGGGAGCACCTGGCGCGGTACCTGGAGCAGCGGTTCGGCATTCGGAGCGCGGCGGAGGCCGCACGCGGAATCCGGCTGCGGCTGTCCGCCGGTCCCATGCAGTGGGATGTGCGGCGGGACGCAGTGACTCTGCAGGCGCCGGACGAGGCGGGACTGATGCAGGTGGTGTATCTGCTGGAGGATGCGCTCGAGCGGCGGGAGGCGCCCGTTCTCCCGCTGGGCCGGCGGGAGTTCCCTTCGCCGTGGTCGCCGCGCTTCCTCTACTCCTACGTAGCTCTGTATGGAGACCCGCTGGTGGATACTTCCGCCGATCCGTTCCCGCCCGGATATCTGGACAAGCTGGCGCGCAGCGGAATCAATGGAGTGTGGCTGCAAGGAGTGCTGAACACGCTGGCGCCTTCATCTGTTTTTCCCGAGTTCGGCAAGGGCTGGGAGACGCGGTTGAAGAACCTGGCGGGCCTCTGCGCCCGGGCGGCGCAATTCGGGATGAAGATTTATCTCTACCAGAACGAACCGCGCTCCATGCCGGCATCGTTCTTTGAGAACCGGAGCGGCTTGCGAGGCGCGAGCTTTCAGAACCTGTATTCTCTGTGCACGAGTACGGAGGAGGTGCGCCGCTGGCTGTCGGATTCGCTCGCCCACGTCTTTCATCATGTGCCTCGACTCGGCGGCATATTTACGATTTCGATGTCTGAAAATCACACCAACTGCTTCTCACACGGGGGCGCCTGGCGCAAGGCGCCTCCCACCGCCGCGGATTGCCCCCGCTGCTCGAAGCGCGAAAGCTGGGACGTGTTGGGGGAGATGTTCGCCGCCATGCATGAAGGCGTCAGGCGGTCCAGCAAGTCAGCGGAGATCATCCACTGGGATTGGGGTTGGGGAGACGATCTGGCGGCCCGGCTGATCCCGCTGCTCGACAAGGACGTCAAGTTCCAGAGCATCAGCGAATGGAGCAAACCCGTGCTGCGAGGCGGCGTGAAAACGCAGGTGGGCGAGTATTCCATCTCGGTTCCCGGTCCCGGTCCGCGCGCGCTGCGCAACTGGGGCATCGCCCGGCAAGCCGGGGTCGCGGCATTCGCTAAGGTGCAGTTCAACAACACCTGGGAGATGTCCGCCGTACCCTACCTGCCGGTTCCGCACCTCATTCTGGAGCACTGCGAGAACCTCGGCAAAACAGGCGTTCAGGGGCTGATGGTTTCCTGGACGTGCGGCGGTTTTCCGTCGCCGAATCTCGATGCCGCAAAGGCGTTCTACTACCATCAGGGCGCGGATAGGCAAGCGATTCTGCGGGATGTGGCGTCGCGGCGATACGGGCCCGGGGCACAGGATGACGCAGTGGAAGCGTGGCGCCTGTTCAGCGAAGCGTTCCGCGAGTTTCCCTACGGCGTGCAGGTTTATATCATTCCGACGCAACACGGCCCCGCCAACCTGTTGCGGCTCACCCCGACGGGGCACGGGCCGGGCATGATTCTGTTTCCGCATGACGCCATGAAAGCCTGGTGCGGCGCTTATCCGCCGGAGGTTGTCCAATCGCAATTCGCCCTGCTGGCCGGGAAGTGGAAGGCGGGCCTGGAACGGCTGGAGCGCGTGCCGGGAAAGTCAACGCCCGCGAAGCGCGCCCATGCGGCGGCCGATTTGGCCGTGGCGCTCACCTGCTACCACCATTTTCAGAGCGTGGCGAACCAGGTGGAATTTTACCGGCTGCGTGATTCCGCCAACCCCGATTATGCTCGCATGAAGGAACTGGCGCTCGAGGAACGGGAACTGGCCCGCCGGCAGTATGGCGTGGCGCGTTCTCTTTCCACGATTGCCTATGAAGCCTCGAATCACTACTACTACCGGCCGCTCGATCTGGCGGAGAAGGTCCTGAACTGCGAGTGGCTGCTGGCGCAGCCGCGGATGCTTTAGGCTAAGTACAGGGTTTGTACTTCGCCCAATGCTGGAACGAGGCGCCCGGCATCGTTCCCACACCCCACGAAGGAGCGTTACGGCATGGATACGGTGGACGAGAACATCAAAGGGAGAGTAGTGGCGCCGGAGGCGCTGTGCCGGCGGGTGGACATAGAGAAGTTCCCGTTCACAAGCACGGCGGATTTGGACGGCCAGACGGATTTCATCGGACATGATCGCGCGCTCGAGGCCATGCAGTTTGGCATCGGCATTCGCAAGCAGGGTTTCAATCTCTATCTGCTGGGTCCGGCGGGCGCCGGAAAATACAAGATCGCCCGGAGTTTTCTCGAAAAACGCGCGGCGGGAGAAGGAACCCCTGACGAGTGGTGTTACATCAATAACTTCGTCAGTCCCGAGACGCCGAACGCCCTCCGGCTCCCGCCCGGACGGGCTTTGCCGCTGCGGGACGACATGAACCGCCTGATCGAGGATCTGCGCTCCGCCATCCCTACCGCGTTCCAAAGCGAAAATTACCGGGCGCGGAAACACGTGATCGAGCAGGAAGCGAAGGATCAGCAGGAAAAGGCCTTCGAAGAGGTGGCCGAAGAGGGCCAGAAGAACGAGATTGCAATGATGCGGAGCCCCACGGGAATTATTCTCGCTCCGATGAAAAAGGGCGAAGTGATGGAGCCGCGGGAGTTCGAGAGCCTGCCCGCCGGCGAACATCAGCGGTTGGAGAACAAGATTGTCGAGTTGCAGAAGAAGTTGCGCAAGGTGTTACTCCAGATTCCCAAATGGGAGCAGGAGGGCCGGGAAAAAGTCAGGGAACTGAATAATGAAGTCGCCAGGTTTGCCGTAAGCCACTTACTGGAGGATTTGGCCAGGAAATATTCAGACCTGCCGCGGGTCGTGAGTTTACTGAACGATGTCCAGGCCGACGTGATCGAGCACGTGGATGAGTTTCTGACGCCGCCGGAACATCCACTGGCGGCGCTGATGGGAGCGGGTCCCACGTTCTTCCGCCGCTACCAGGTCAATGTGCTGGTGGAACGGGAAACCGCGGAAGGCGCTCCCGTTGTATTTGAAGATCATCCCACCTATCAGAACCTGGTGGGGCAGGTGCAGTACCAGTCGCACATGGGCGCGCTGACGACGGACTTCACGCTGATCCGAAGAGGTGCGCTGCACCGCGCCAACGGCGGATACCTGATCTTGGACGCCTACAAACTCCTGACCCAGCCCTATGCCTGGGACGCATTGAAGCGCTGCCTGGTCTCTTCGCAGATTCGTATCGAATCGCCCGGTGAGATGCTGGGCCTGGTAAGCACCGTCTCGCTGCGGCCGGAACCGGTCCCGGTGTCGGTGAAGGTGGTGCTGGTGGGAGAGCGGATGCTGTACTACATGCTTTCTTCCCTCGATTCGGAATTCCATGACTTGTTCAAGGTGGCTGCCGACTTCGAGGAAACCATGGACCGGACCGCCGAGACGGAACTCCTCTTTGCCAGGTGGATTGGGACCATCGCGCATTCCGAAGGGCTGCTGGCGTTCGACCGCGGAGCGGTAGGCCGCGTGATCGAGCAATGCTCGCGCGCCGCGGAAGATTCGCGAAAAGTACTGACATTGCGCCGCACATTGGGAGACCTGTTACAGGAGGCGGACTATTGGGCCAGGGAATCGAAGCGGACAGTGGTGAGCAGAGAGGACGTCCAGCGCGCGATTGACGCCCAAATCCGGCGCAAAGACCGGATCCGGGAAAGGATGCTGGAAGCCAC
>JADLBG010000028.1 GCA_020847895.1 Bryobacterales bacterium | reverse complement strand
TCTATTTCGTCAACTGAACCGCCGCGCCCAACTCTCCGCGGGTTTGATAGAATGACCCTTCTCTAAGAGGGAACACACACATGTACCGTCTGATCCTACTTGCCGCCGTCACGGTTCTGGCGCTCCCGGCGCAGACCAAAAAGATTCTTGCCTACGGCATGTCGCCCGCCGACGTTCAGGACTATCAGTCCGTCTCCAACAAAGTCAGGATTGTACCCGTCACCAAACAGAACGTGATGCAGGAGATCGGCGACGCGGATGCCTTCATCGGCAATATCACCCCCGAGATGGTGCGCGCCGGGAAACGTCTGAAGTGGGTCGCGGTGCGCAGCGCCGGCGTGGAAAATGTTCTCCATCTTTCCGGCGGCAATGATTTACGGGATTCCAACATCGTGTTGACCAACAACCAGATTGTGCAGGGGCCCGAGATTGCCGACCATGCTCTGGCGATGCTGCTCGCCCTCACCCGCAGAATCCCCCAGTTCATCGAGATGGATAAGAGCGGCAAATGGGTTGGCGACCGGACGGGCCTGCTCGAGTTGCGCGGCAAGACCGCGGTCATCATCGGCGTGGGCGGCATCGGCACGCAGATTGCCATCCGCGCCTGGGCTTTCGGCATGACCGTCATCGGCGTCGATCCGGAAGACATGCCGATGAATCCATTCGTCAGCCGCTACGTCAAGCCCGATCAACTCGATGAAGTGATCCCCTTGGCCGATGTCGTCTTCATCTCCGCTCCGCATACCGAGAAGAGCCACAAGATGATGGGGCCCTCTCAGTTCGACCTGATGAAACAAGGCTCGTTCTTCATCGCCGTGAGCCGCGGCGGAATTTACGATCTTCCGTCTCTCGTCAAAGGTCTGGACTCCAAGCGCCTTGCGGGCGCCGGCGTCGACGTCACCGACCCCGAACCTCTCCCCCAGGGCCACGCCTTGTTCAAATTCAGCAACGCCATTGTCACGCCGCACATTGCCGGCCGCTCTGACCGCGACGCCGAACGTATGACGGATACCATCAAGGAAAACATCCGCCGGTTTGCAGAAGGGCTGCCCTTCATCAACGTAGTCGACAAGCAGAAAGGCTACTAAGGCCGAAACAGCGAATCTGGCGGAACTTCCGGCGGCCGATCGGCGTATACCCAACTGGAGAGCGCTGCGTCATGACTTCCTCACTTGTGTCGCTCGCGAGTCTGCTCGGAATTTCCTTCGCTTCCGGGGTCAACCTCTACGCCGCGGTGTTGGTGGTTGGCCTGGGAATCCGCTACCACTGGCTCACCGGGCTTCCCCCGGACCTCGCTCCCTTAGGCCACCCGCTCGTGCTGGCTGTGGCGGCGGTTCTCTACTGCGTGGAATTTTTCGCTGACAAGATCCCCGTTGTGAGTGCGATCTGGGATACCATCCACACGTTCGTCCGCCCCATCGGAGCAGTCGTGATGGCGCTGACCGCCGCCTCACAACTCAGTCCGGTTGACCAGACGATCGTCGCCCTCACCGGCGGTGCCGTCGCCCTTACTTCGCACGCCACCAAGATGGGTGTCCGCCTTCTCGCGCACGGCACCGGGGAGCCCTTCACGCAAGCCGCCATGAGTGTCGGTGAAGACGTCTTCGCTGTCACCCTGGTCATGCTGGTTTCGCAGCACCCCTACATCGCGCTGGCCATCGTCTGCCTGCTGCTCGCCCTCATTGCCTGCCTGCTGCCCCTGCTGTGGAAAGCGATCCGCGGCGTCCTCCGTGGAATTGCCCGGTGGTGGAACAAATGGTTCGGTCCGCAGACGGTGCCCAATTAGCCTTCTTGATCCCTGACGGAACATGGCGCTCTTTGATGAAATGGATAAGACTCCATGCTCCGCATCCCCAAGTCCGTTCCGTTCCTCATCCTCGCGGCCACGTGCGCCCTGGCCGCTGACCTCGACTTACACGAAGCCGCCATTGTTCCCCTGCCAAATGTCTCCAAACCGGAACAGGTGGCCGTCCGGATGCTGGTGGAGGAGATTGCCAAACGCACGCAATTCGAGTTGAAGGTGACGAACTCCCCCGCCGCTGCGAAGCCGGTGATCCGTCTGCTGCGCGCCCCTGCCGGACGGCCCGCCGAGGGTTACCGCCTGCGTACCTCCTCCCGGGAAGTGATCATCGAGGGCAACGACACCCGTGGCGTCCTGTTCGGAGCAGGCCGCTTCCTGCGGCTTGCCCGCATGTCGCGCCAGTCGTTTTCCATTCCCCAGGGAATTCATCTCGATACAGCGCCCAAATATCCGCTCCGCGGCCATCAGCTAGGCTATCGCCCCAAGACCAACAGCTATGACGCCTGGAGCCTGCCGATGTGGGAGCAATACATCCGCGACCTTGCCGTCTTCGGAACGAATGCCGTCGAACTCATTCCGCCGCGCTCGGATGATGATGACGACAGCCCCCATTTCCCGTTGCCGAAGATGGAGACCATGATCGGGATGGCGCGTATTCTCGACAGTTATGGGCTCGATGTGTGGGTCTGGTATCCGGCGATGGACAAGGACTACTCGGATCCGAAGACTGTCGAGTCCGCGCTGAAGGAATGGGGCGAGGTGTTCCGCAAACTGCCGCGCATCG
>JADLBG010000027.1 GCA_020847895.1 Bryobacterales bacterium | reverse complement strand
TCAACCTGGATCTGCATTATGCACCGGTGAGCCCGCGGCACAGTTTGGGGCGGTGCATGGAGTACATCGAAAAGAGGCTGGATCCCATATACGCCTGAGCGGGGGCGCCGGCCTGCCCCACTATACTTGAAAAGGGAATGTCGACCGCGGCCAGAACACAATCCGCCCGCGCCTTCTTTTCAAGGAAGGGGGCGCTTTCGCACCGGCATCCGAATTACGAATTCCGTCCGGGGCAGTTGGAGATGGCGGAGGCGGTGGAGGCGGCGCTCAGAGACAAGCGGCACCTGATTGTGGAGGCGGGGACGGGGACGGGGAAGACGCTGGCTTACCTGGTTCCGGCGATACTATCGGGGCGGCGGGTGGTGGTGTCGACGGGGACGAAGAACCTTCAGGAGCAGTTATACCACAAGGATATTCCGTTTCTGCAGCAGTATTTCCCGGAGCCGCTGAAAGTGAGCCTGATGAAGGGGCGGGGGAATTTTCTGTGCCGGCAGAAGCTGTACGACTCGGAGAAGGAGGCGATTCTCGACGGACTGGAGGAGATTGCGGATTTCCAGGTGATCCGGGAATGGGAGAAGACGACGGAGACGGGGGACCGGGCGGAGATCCGGACGCTGCCGGAATACTCGACGGCGTGGAACAAGCTGGACGCGCGACGGGACCTGTGCACGGGGCAGAAGTGCCCGCAGTTCGATCGGTGTTTTATCACGCAGATGCACCAGCGGGCGCACGAGAGCGACATTGTCATTGTCAATCACCACCTGCTGTTTGCCGACCTGGCGGTGAAGGAAGACGAGTACGGGGCGATTCTTCCGGAGTACAACGCGATCATCTTCGACGAGGCGCATGAGATAGAGGACACGGCGGGTTCGTATTTCGGGGTGAGCGTGAGCAACTTCCAGGTGCAGGAATTTTGCCGGGACGCGGCGGCGCTGTCGCGCAGGAAGGATTTCGGATCGGCGGAACTGGACCGGGTGTTGCTGCAACTGCAGGACGCAGCGGAGCAGTTTTTCCGGCTGTTCGGGGAGGGGGAAGGGCGCGCCGGATTCGCGCAGCAGGGGGCGATTCTGGAGGAGCACAGTGAGATATACCAGGACCTGCTGAGCGGGTTCGAGTTGGCGTGGACGCACCTGGAACTGGTGAAGGGGGCTCCGGAGGAGATGATTCCCATCCTGCGGCGCGCGCGCGACATTCATGAACGGGTACGGTTTTTCATGGAGAGCGCGGATGCGGGGTTCGTGTACTGGGTGGACAGGCGGGGGCGGACGTGCCATTTGCAGGCAACGCCGATCGACGTTTCTTCGCTTCTCGCGCAGAAGCTGTTCGACCGGGTGGATACAGTGATTCTGACGTCCGCCACGTTGACGGTGGCGGGGAGCTTTGACTTTGTGAAGACGCGGCTGGGAGTGCCGAACGCGCGCACGCTGGCGGTGGCGAGCCCGTTCGAGTATTTCAAGCAGGCGCTGCTGTATGTTCCACAGCATCTGCCGGACCCGCGCACGCCGGCGTTTCTGGGGGCTTCGTGCGAGGAGATCCCGCGGCTGCTGCGGCTGAGTAGAGGGCGGGCATTCGTGCTGTTCACCAGTTACCAGCAGATGAGGGCGACGCATGACCGGATTTCGATGGCGCTGGAGTATCCGGCGCTGCTTCAGGGGACGGGTCCGCGGCATGCGCTACTGGAGGAGTTCCGCTCGACGCCGAATGCGGTGCTGTTCGCCACGTCATCTTTCTGGCAAGGGGTGGATGTGCCGGGGGAGCAGTTATCGTGCGTTATCATAGATAGGTTGCCGTTTGCAGTGCCGAGCGATCCAGTGGTGGAAGCGAGAATCCGCATGGTACGCGAAAGCGGGGGGAATCCTTTTTACGATTATCAGATTCCCCAGGCGGCCATTGCGCTGAAACAGGGTTTCGGGCGGCTGATCCGCGGACGGAATGACCGCGGTATCGTCGCATTGCTGGACAACCGCATTACGAAGCAGCGCTACGGCCAAGTCTTCTTCGATAGTCTTCCAGACTACCGCTTTACAATGGATTGGAACGAGGTGGAGAGTTTTTTCGATGTTTGAAGTTTCGGTGGAAGATACCTTCGCGGCGGGGCACTCGCTGCGGAACTATCGCGGCAAGTGCGAGAACGTGCATGGCCACAACTACCGGGTGCGGGTTACGCTGGAAGGCGAAGACGTGGACCCGGTAACGGGGCTGCTGGTGGACTTCGTGGAAGTGAAGAGACTACTGCGCAAGACGATGGCCTATCTGGATCACCAGTTCATCAACGACCTGCCGCCGTTCACGGAAGTGAACCCGTCAGCGGAAAACATCGCCAAGTATTTCTGTGAAGAGGTGCAGAAGGGACTGGAAGAAGGGGGGTCGGCGGCGCCCGTTCGCATTCAGGCCGTTACGGTCTGGGAAACGGACACCTCCGTCGCGAGTTACCGGCCGTAGAAGGCGGCGTTCTTTTCCGCGTAGTTGGCCCACTTTTCGGGCAGGTCATCGAGGGCGAAGATGGCTGAGACGGGACATACGGGCACGCAGGCTCCGCAGTCGATGCATTCCACCGGGTCAATGTAGAGTTGCTCGAATTCGTCGAAATTTCCTTCGTCCTTTTTGGGGTGAATGCAATCCACGGGGCAGGCATCCACGCAAGCGGTGTCTTTGGTGCCAATGCAAGGTTCAGCGATAACGTATGCCATAGGTTGAAACGTATAACATAGCACATTGGGAAAACTCAACGCGGGTTGAACCTGAGGGGTGGGTTTCGCGTCTATCGATGCGGCACGCTATGTTTTCCTACCGCTGTGACTATGATGACGACCTGTTCGGGAACGATCCCGATCAAGAAGATCCAGATGACGAAGGATATGACGATGAGGAGGACGGGGACGAGGAATACGATGACGAGTTTGAGGAGGGGGACGATGGGGGTGGGGACGACGACCTGACGCCGTACTCTGCGGATGCCGCGGAGGAAGATTTCGAGGAGGACGAGGGAGATTGGAGCGCGGAGGACTACGACGCCTCGGCTGAGCGGCTATTCGGGCACAGCGAGTTTTTCGGCGAAACGATTCATGACCAGCTTGCCGACGAGGGGTTTCAGTCTTTCGATGATCCGGGTTTCTACGATGCGGTTGACGGTGTTGCGCCCGGGGCTTCGGACACGCTGCGGCTGTTCGAGCGTGACGGGCAGCTTCACGCTTTCGGCTTCGTTCCGGCGGCATTGGCGCTGATTCTGAGGCAGGTACGCGCATGAGGGAGGGAACGGAACGATGAGCGGGCCGGACCCGGGCAATGTTCTGGTGGAACACGGGACGTGCCGTCAGGAGTTGTGGCCGGATGATGAAGAGGGTCCACGGGCGAGCGAGCGGATGCTGGCGGCGGACGCGCAGCAGTACCGGTTGCAAGCGCAGCCGCACCCGATCGGGCTGGAGGATGTGAAGAAGGTTTTGTCGGCCGGGTGCGCAGTGCAGATTGGGATGAACACGGGTCCGGCATTTGCCGATGTGGGGCGCGACGGAGTGATCTCCGCGGCGGAACCGCCATCCGGGCGGCACGGGCGGCATGCGATGCTGCTTGCGGGATACAACGGGAACTTCTACATCGCGAAGAATTCGTGGGGGGAGCAGTGGGGGGACAGAGGGTACTGCTATATACCGAAAAACGTGCTTGCCGCGGCGGACACGGAGTTCATTGCGGTGCTGCGGCCGGTGAAATGATGGTATGCTCGAAAACTCTGTTATAGCCATGCTTTCGGTGCGTCATGAGATGTCAGGTCCGGCGATGGTCCGCATCACCGTGGAGGGGAAGATGATGCTGGGGGCGGCGAATCTGAGCGTGGACATGCTGGTGGCGACGCTGCTCGAGCAGGGAGTGAGGCACTTCGTGTTCGATTTGCAAGGGGTGACGCATATCGACAGCACGGGGATAGGCCGGTTCATTGCGAGCTACAACAAGATCATGGCGGTGGAGGGAGGGAGCCTGCGGATGGCCGCGGCGGCAGGGGCGGTGCGGGCCGCGTTCCGGGTGACGCACCTGGACACGGTGTTTCCGTTTTTCGAGACGGTGGAACAGGCGGAGGCGGCTGCGCCGTAGCGGCGGATTATTGCGGATTTGGGGTGGTGATCCACCAGGTGACGCCGTAGGGGTCTTTGACGGCTCCGGAGCGGCCGTAGGGCGCGTTTTTCATGGGGTGTTCAAGGATGGCTCCGGCGGCGACCGCCTGAGCGGCCGTGGCATCGGCGTCAGGGACGGAGAGGAAGATGTTGACGCCGGAGCCTCCGTATGCCTGGACGCTGCGCATTTGGGGGAATTCGGGGAATTCATCGCAGAGCATCAGGGGCGAGTTGCCGATCTGCAGTTCGCCGTGGCGGAGGCGGCCGTCGGGATCGGCATGACGCATGCGTTCCGCGGCGTTGAAGGCGAGTTTGTAGAACTCCATGGCTTGGGCGGCTCCGCGGATGGTGAGGTAGAGGGTGATGGTGGGGAATCCCAGCGTGTTGTGTGACATGGAGCCATTGTGGCGAAGATGGGGGCGGTTTGTAAGGTAGAGGCGCGGTCTACCCTGTTTTTGCGGACGATGTCACGGGTTCCCTGGATGGTCTCGATTGCAGGCCGAATGACATCATTGAAGAGCCAGAGGCCTGAACAACTCGCTTGCCGATCGGGGCGCTTGCGCGCCCACATGGCGCCAAGAGGGGCGCGACTCTAAAATCCGGCGACAGGAGCTGTCACATGGATCTCGAAACCAACCCAGAGGAGGAGTGATTGACGCTCACCGAGGAGGGGAGAAATCGTGTCGCGATTGAAGGAGTGCGGCCGGAAATCGACTGCGGGCGGTTTGCCATCAAGCGGGTGACAGGGGATGTGGTGGAGGTGGAGGCGGATGTTTTTGCGGACGGCCATGATGGCATCCGGTGCCGGGTGTTGTACCGCCACGAGAGCGAACCCGAGTGGAGGGAAGCATTGATGGAGGCGCTGGGAAACGACCGGTGGCGGGGAGTGTTTCCGGTGAGCGTGTTGGGGCGCTACCGCTACACGGTGGAGGGATGGGTGGATCGCTTCCTGACGTGGCGGGGTGATTTGAGGAAGCGGATTGCGGCGGGGCAGGACGTGCGGGTGGAGGCGCTGGCCGGGGCGGAACTTGTGGAAGAGGCGGCGGGGCGCGCGGAGGGCGCGGACCGGGACCGGTTGATGGAGTGGGCGGCGATCTTGCGGGCGGAGGCGGCGGCCGAGGAGCGGAATGCGCCGGCTTTGGATGAGGAACTGGCGGAAGTGGTGTCGCGCTATCCGGACCGGCGGCTGGCGACGCGGTATGGGAAAGAACTGGCGGTGGTGGTGGACGCGGAGAGGGCGCGATTTTCCGCGTGGTACGAGGTGTTTCCGCGATCGTGCGCGCGGGAGGCGGGCAAGCACGGGACACTGCGGGATTGCGAGGGCTGGCTGCCTTACATCGCCTACATGGGTTTCGACGTGCTGTACTTGCCGCCCATTCATCCGATCGGGCGGACGTTCCGGAAGGGGCGGAACAATGCGGTGACGGCGGAACCGGGGGATCCGGGGAGTCCGTGGGCGATCGGGGCGGAGGAGGGCGGACACAAATCGGTGCATCCGGAGTTGGGGACGCTCGAGGATTTCCGTCATCTGGTGGAGGCTGCGCGTTCGTACGGAATCGAGATGGCTCTGGATATCGCGCTGCAATGCACACCGGACCATCCATATGTACGCGAGCATCCGGAGTGGTTTCGGAAGCGTGTGGACGGGACGATCCGATATGCCGAGAATCCGCCGAAGAAGTATCAGGACATTTATCCGATTGATTTCGAGAGCGAGAACCGGGAGGAGTTGTGGGAGGAGTTGAAGAGCATTTTCCTGTTCTGGACGGGGCAGGGGGTGCGCATCTTCCGGGTGGATAATCCGCACACGAAGGCGTTTCCGTTTTGGGAGTGGGCGATCACGGGGATCAAGGAGCAATACCCGGATGTGTTGTTTCTGTCGGAGGCGTTCACGCGGCCGAAGGTGATGGCGCGGTTGGCGAAGGTGGGATTCAGCCAGTCATACACCTATTTCACGTGGCGGAATACGAAGGAAGAGCTGACGCAGTATTTCGAGCAATTGCGGGAGACGGAACTAAGGGAGTATTTGCGGCCGAACCTGTGGCCGAACACGCCGGACATTCTGCCGGAGTTCTTGCAGGCGGGCGGGCGTCCGGCGTTCCTCATCCGGCTGGCTCTGGCGGCGACGCTTGGGGCGAGCTATGGGATTTACGGGCCGGCATACGAGTTGTGCGAGAACACGCCGCGGGAGGCGGGGAGCGAGGAGTACCTGCATTCGGAGAAGTATGAAATCAAGCAGCGGGATTTGAATTCCGAATGGAGCCTGAAGGAGTTCATCGCGCGGGTGAACCGGATCCGGAAGGAGAATGCCGCGCTGCAAAGCGACGAAGGGCTTCATTTCCACGCGACGGACAATCCGCTGCTGGTTTGTTACAGCAAGGCACGAAGGGGCGGGGCGGATGCGGTGGTGGTGGTGGTGAACCTGGATCCGTTCCACACGCAGAGAGGATGGGTGACGCTGGAACTGGAGCGGTTGGGGCTGGAGGAAGGGGTTCCGTTTCAGGCTCATGACCTGTTGAGTGGGGCGCGGTATTTGTGGCAGGGGAGGCGCAGTTTCGTGGAGATGTCTCCCGAGTCGACGCCGGTGCACATCCTGCGGTTCCGGAAGCGTGTGCGGACGGAGAAGGACTTCGACTACTACCTATGACGGTGAAGGTGAGACACGGGAGTCCGTATCCGTTGGGAGCGACATGGGACG
>JADLBG010000026.1 GCA_020847895.1 Bryobacterales bacterium | reverse complement strand
TCGAACGAGGAGACCGTAGCATGTGGTCGAACGTCACTGATTATGCCGACTCCATCGGAGCGATCCCCGCCCCACAGGCCGGGTTGCCAACACAGGTCGGCATAATCCGGATATCGGCATAATGCGCAAGGCAGCCATTGGCGGTCTCATAGCCCTTGTCGCACTTCGTTGCGTCGGCGCTTGGGAAGTGGACCAGATCGAGCGATCCGGACTGGGCGTACGGGCACGCCTGCGAATCGAAGACCTTCCAGCAGGTGCGGGAGATCTTGCGCGTGGGGTAGGGCAGGTTCAGTTCGTAGAGACCGTCCGCCGCTGTGACCTTGAATTCCGGTCCCGAGTCGAAGGACCAATCGACGATGTCTCCTTTCCACAGGTCGAGCTTGATCAGCGTGCCGACATGCAGGAGGGAAAACTCAATCGAAGCACGGAACAGGTCCACGTCGTTGGCGAGATCCCGCATGACGCGATCAGCGTTGCCAAACGTGAACGTTGCTTGGTCGGCCTCATTCCCCATGCTTTGGGAGATGCCGTCAAAGTCCAGCAGGCGCGCGAGGTACATCTGCGCGCCGACGATACAGCGCCGGTCGGAGAGGTAGATGGCGGGATACCCGCTCTGGAGAGGCTGGATCTTGATGAGCGGGATCACTTGTTGCGCCTGCGGCAGTAGTGCGTCCTTGAGCGCCTGGGTTGGGAACCGCGTAACGGTTGTGATCGGCGAGTAGGTGGGCGAGTTCGCCGGGATCTCGACGAGGGCAACGCCGATGCTGCACACCCAGTCCGCGACCATCTCCCAGGAGAGAGGCTCGTTGGCGAACCGGCAGGTGTAGGCCGTGGTGCCGTTGCCGTCGTCGTTGGGCGCGTTGTAGGTGAACGTGCCGTACGGGCCATACTTCAACTCCCAGAAGTTCCGCAGCGCGATGCGCTGCGAATCATACATCCACTGCCGGCGCACGGTGAAGTGCTTCGCGCCGTTGCCCAACAGAAAGCGCTGTTCGATCTTCGCGTTGCCGGAGCCGAACTGGTGAATGGCCACGTCCGGACGGTGCGCGCGCCCGTATGGGTAATCCGAGACGATGGGAAACGTCCCAGAAGCGACGATCTCCGGAACTTGAATGTTGCCGATATAGTCAGGCATTAAATGTTCTGGCCGCCTTGATTGCAGCGATGACGTTTGGCTGTTCGGCGATTTTCAATGCCAACCAGCCGTACTGCGGATCGGTCGCATAGACACGCGCTACCGACATGACCAGGTCGCAGAAGTCGCCGTCCTGCCGGTACTTCTGCCAAGCGGCCCGGTATGGCGAGCCGTGCGTAATGAGCCATGCGTGATCGCGGCAGGACTCCTCGAGCGAGTCGTAATCTGCGAATTCGCACACGCGCATTTCTTCCTTCCCGTCGATCACCTCGCGCGTCTCGACGGTGAAGAACTTCTTGTGCCGCTTGGCGCGCTTGCTGCCGAACACATTGAAATTGCCGACGGGCTTTGCTCCCCAGCGCGACTCGATGGCCCACTGCGCAATGAGTATGCGCGCGGGAATTCCGGTCTCGCCTTCAAGGCGCGCTGCGATCTTGGCGACCTCGGCAAGTCGCTGGCTTCTGTTGTCACTCATGGGATATGGCTGAGGCTGCTCTTCAAATTTGCGTCTGGCCCAAACAGATCGAGGGCGATGTGCCGAAAGTGCCGCCAGGCGCGGGCGATGGCGGTGAGTGCTCGCCAACGCGCCGCGTATGCCGGATCTGCCCGCCGCTTCTTGGCATCAAGCGCGTAGCGGCGACGCCGGCAGCGTATGCATTCGAGCACGCGGCGTCGATAGCGTGACTGATACACACGCCCGCACACACATTCGTGGAGGTACGGCTTCAGGCGTGCGGCCTCACTCTTGTTCATGGCGCCGTCGAGTCGAAGTCGCAGGTGACCTGGAACTCCGGAAGCATGTTCTCGAACTGCGCCTTGACGACTCCGCTCGTGATCACGTAGTCATAGCCCTGCCGGTAACGGAGGCCATTCACATACACAGCGATGTTCGTCGCGCCCGCCGGCACCTTCCAGCCGCCCGCGGCCGTGTCATAGACGAGCAGCACGTCTTGCCGTCGCACAGGAGT
This sequence comes from Bryobacterales bacterium, assembly GCA_020847895.1. Classification (GTDB taxonomy): domain Bacteria; phylum Acidobacteriota; class Terriglobia; order Bryobacterales; family Bryobacteraceae; genus CADEFT01. The sequence continues at coordinate 17,002 of JADLBG010000026.1, read as the reverse complement.
GGGCGGCAACAGAACGTCCAGTTGATTGCCGTTGAGCACCAGCGTGGGGCCGAGTTTCGCGAATACATACCGAGCGCCGGTCCACACCGGGATCAGCAACGGAGATCCACTTTGCGCCGCGATCATCACCGCCAGCGCGAGACACAACACGACGAGCACAATTGCACGCTTCATTGAAGGTTCCTTTCTGCGATTGAAGTGGCGGTGTTTAACGTTCTGCGATCTTCACGTCGAAGGAGCGGTCGTCGGTTCGGCTGCCCGTCGACGTGATCCGGTTTGTGACCGTGTACGTCTGGCTAACCGTGCCGCCTGATAGCCACACGGTCGCGGCTTTGGTGGTGTGCGTGTCGTTAACCTTCGTCAAACCGGCCGGCACTGTCCACTCGCTGGTGGCGATCGCGTCGCCGTCGAGCCAACGGGTCCAATCGACGGAGTAATCGAGAACCGCGTTCGGGTCTTTCGTAAACGTCACGCTCCGATGCTCCTCTTTTCGGGCCGCACGTTGAGCGCGCGCGACTCTGCAGGCACGGCTAACGAGCGCGCCTCCCTCCGGATCAGCCAAGTGCGCGCAGGCGACGGTTCAGGCCTTAGGTGCGCGAATAGGCTCGACACGCCTGCAATCAGGGCAGCGCGCGAGAATCCGACGACCCGATTTGCAGACTGGCTCGAGCTTTCCTGAATCTGCGCGGAGCGTGGCATTCCGATGCGGCGGTCTGACACAACGCCGGAGTTGGCGGCCACCTGCGCATCACGATAGGCAACCAGCGGTCCGTACCAGAATGCTTGGCGTTTGGCCAGCAGCACGCGAGGTCCGGGCACCAGTTCCCGCATCTCCTCCGGATACAACGCGCGCGTCCACGAGGCGATGCCGAAGACCTCGGTGAACATGCCAGGCGTTGAGGACGACAACGGAAAGATGGAGGCACTACCGGAGGCACTGCTTGCGTTTGAAAGGGTGCTCTGCACTACCAGGACGCCGTTGTGGTACACGCTCGCCGTACCATTGACGTCCATGGGAAGCACGAAGGAGATGCAATTGAGCTTGCGAAAATCACCGGCGTAAGCGCCCCACTCGAATGGGCCGTATGGCGAAGTGCTGTTGCGGAAGATGCACTTGTACTTTCCGGTGCTCGTTCGCAGGCCCACCCACCATCCGGTCGTATAGCTCGTGCTGCAAATCGTCGGAAAGCCGGTGCCGTTCAGCCGGTTGATCCGGAACCAAACACAGACCGAAATGGTTTTGCCTGTGCCGTCACCGATAAAAGCCGGGGCATCAGCCATCGAGCTACCGGACCAGCCAACCTGCTCGTTGCTGCACGCGAGCGCAGCGCCGAATGGCGTGGGCACGTTGCCTCCTGATCCGGTCGGAACCGAGAGTCCGGACGGCGCTGCGCCGAACAACATCCGCCGCTGGAAATAGGCCGGAGAGTACTCAAACGGGATCGTCGTGCGCCTGGCGTTCAGCCGCCAGGGGTTGAACCACATCCTCGGATCACGCGTTGGCAGCCAGAGAGCATAGAGGCCGTTGCCAAGTGGAGCGTTGAAATCAGGGTGCGGTTCGCACGCGCCACTCGGGAACAGCGTTTCCGAGGTTGGATTCAAGGGCAGTTGCCGCATCAGACGACCTCGAACTGCACGCCACGCCAGAAGGCAATGTTGTCGGTAGCATCGAGGGTCAGGCCGCAGCGGTTCACGGCCATCACTCCCCACATCGGCGGCAGCACATTGCCGAATGCCTGCGCAACCGAAAACGGCGGGCTGATCAGAATGCCCGACGCCGGAACATACAGTGAGCCGATCTCGCGGATCGAGAGCGTTTCGAGCGTGACGGATACCGCCTCATCGACGCCGGTCACTCCGGCCGGAAAGATCGGCGCCGCATCGTCAGTCGCGGCCCATGCGAAGAAGTAGACGCCGTACCGGTCCCCGAGATTGCCCGACATGGGCTTGATCTTGAACTGGCAGATCGCATCGACATAGCGAGTGCCTTGGTTCTCGACCTTCGCCGAACTGCGAGCCGCGCCTGTGGCGAGCCCGTTGAGCGTGATCGTGAAATTGGTAACCGGCCCGAATTGCGTGCGAATGGCTGACACGTGCGTTTCCTCAGTCCTGCAAAATCGAGAGATCGTTCTCGCGAATGATCACGAAGTCGCCATCACTCACCGTGGCCGGCGCGGAGAGCGCGCCTCCGCCCAGGAAGTTGCCGCCGCTTTGTGCATCCCACAAGCCGATGTGCGTGTACGTTCCAGCCGCCACCTGGAACGAAAGCACGATGGTGTTGCGGACCCGCTTGGCGCTCCCGCTCTCATCCACCGGAGTGTATGAGTCCGCCGACTGCCTGACGTACGGCCCGCCGGCGGCTTCGCTCGCGCCGTTCTTTCCGGGATCAGCGGTGTGGAGGCTGCACCAGCGCGCGGCAACCGTGAAGTCCTGTCCAAGAAACGCCTTCTCAAGAAACTTCTGGTCGAGGTAAGCGGAAAACGGCATGCTGCTTTCTCCTGTGGTTTACGCCAGTTCAATCAGTTCGATGTTCACGCTCGTGCGTCCCAGCTCACACGACTGACTCCACTCGCCGTTGAACCGGACCGTGAACCGGCCCTGCGTTGCCTGGCCGGTCGGGTCATACGAAAACTTCGGGCTGGTCTCGTACGGGTCGTAGAAGTAGAACGCCTCCGCGGGCCCGTTCCGGGCGTCAAAGAAGTCGCGGAGAGTTTGAAGCGCGGCGGGCGGCAGGCGCTTGGCGAGCCGCCACCGCTTCCGGCTGTTGGTCGCGAGTACTGAGCGCTGTGATTCACCGTTCTTGTACTCGCTCTCGATGGCTGGATAGCCCCGCTCGTGCGCGAATGCCCGCGACACGGACTGCGGCATCACCGTAGTGGGCGCCGCGTTCTGCACCGAGCCAGGCATCACGACACCAACGTCCCGGGAGCCAACTGAAGGGCGGTCATCTCCCGCCGGCCCACGTTGCTCTTCATAGCCGTGATCGCGCCCTGCGTTACGACGCGTCCGTTCTGGATCACGACGTTGCCGACCGTCTGCGAGTCGATCGAGAGCGGAATGACGATGGTCCCGCCCGCATTAGTGGCCACACCGCCGCCGACCTGGTCGAGCGACGGCAGGCCGGCGAGTCCGGACAACGCCGTGCCGTTCTGGTATTGCGTCGTCTGGTAAAGCGCGCCTCCGGTCTGAGCCAGGGAGAGTGGCGTCACACTCTGCGGCATTCCGATGGGAGTCTGGCCCGTAGTCATGGCGTACAACTGGATCAAGTCGCGGATTTGCGGCGAGCGGATTGCCATGTCGAGGTTGCCACCGAACGCAGACTTGGCCGTGTCTACGATCTGCTTCAACAGGGCCTTGTCGTGGATATCGACGCCGTAAAGCGCTTTGATTTTCTCCTTGGCCTTGTCCTCGGCGCCTTTGACGAACAGCCGCACGATGCCCGCCGCAAACCCCGCGATCGCACCGATGGCCGCACCGATGGGCCCGCCGAACTTCGCGCCGATCATCGCGCCGCCCGCGGTGGTCATCCCCACTCCGGACCAACCACCACGGCGCAATCCCTCGAGCGCGAGCAGACCGCCGCCCGCCAGCAACGCGCCGCCCTGCCAACCGCCGATTCCGCGGGCGTTGGCAATCTTGGTCATGTTGCCGAGTTCGTCCATGCGCCACCGCTCCGGCCGGAACCCGATGTTGCCCAACCGCGTCAGCGCATCCTTCCAACCGCCAACCATGCCGCCCCAATTGAGAAGCCCACCACGAGTAGCGCCTCCGGCACCACTCGCGCCAGCCGGGATGAATGGCGGCGTGCCCCAACCACCAACCGATCCGCCGTGGATCGGGCCACCGCCGGTCCCACCGAACACGGGAATCGCGCCCACGCCCAGGATTCCGCCCAGCCCGCCGAGGATGCCACCGCTACCGCCAGGACCGGCGCCGCCGCCCGCGAACGTGACCCGCTGGCCGGTGAACAAATACATCAACGTTGCAGCGACGCGCGACGTGACCACTTCCTTGATCGCAGTGAGCATCGCGGTCTTGAACGCGTTACCGATGGCCGACCACACCGACTGCGACTTTGTCACGAGCGCATCGAAGACACCCTCTGCCTGGCGCTTGAACGAATCGAAAATCTGCCGGTTATGGTCGCGGATCATCGCGGCAGTTCGGTTCGCGGCGTTCTGGCGCGCCGCATCCACAGCCGCGCCCGTCACCTCCTGGTTTTGCTGCCGGATCTGGTCGCGTTGCTGCGTGTATTCGGCGATACGCCGCTGGATCTCGTCGGCACTGTAGCCGAGCCGCTTCATCTCCAGTTCGTAATCCATCACGCGCTGCGACGTTTCGAGATCGAACAACCGCTGCTTGACCTCGTGGACCCGCTCCAGGTAATCGATCTCGATCTGTGCCTTCTGCTGTTCGACCCAAGCCTTCTGCTCGATCGTCTGCGCGTCGAAGGCATCCAGCGTCCGGAGACGAGCATCGCGATCAAACCCCGCCCGCTGCTCCTCAAACGCGTACACGGTCGCGAGGTGTTGCATGTTCGTCTCGGCGATCTTCACGTCATAGGCGAGCCGCTCCTGAAACTGCTTGATCTCGAGTTCGTGCCGCCGGTGATCCGCGTCTTCCATCTCCCTGACGTAATCAGCGAAATACTCCTTGGTGTCCTTGTGGAGTTTCTGCTGAAACTCAGCCCATTGTGCGCGCATGGTCTCCATGACCGATTCCCACGCCTTCTTGGTCAATGGAACGAAGCGCTCCACGCCCTCCTTGTTCACATGCGTCGCCTTGTCGAGCTTGGCGTTCATGTCGGCGACCTCTTTGGCGTACCCGGTCAGCGGGACTTCCATGTGCTTCCCGCCCACCGTGATCACGCCAAGCCGGTTCGCGATTGCCTCGTCGCGGAACTGCCTCTCGACACTCACCTGGTGCTTACGGGCCTCTTCTGCCCACTCGCGAGCCTCCTGTTCCGCACGCCGTTCCGCCTCGGTCTGTTGCTTCTTGCCAAAGACCAACTTGAAACCCTTCTCATCGCGCTCGATGGTCGCTATGCCCTCCGGACTCTTCCAATCCGAAGGCATCTCGGTCTCGAACCCAGGGATCGCCATCAACTTCCGCCGACCGAAGAACGCGCCCTTGATTTCCTGCTCGGAGTAGCCGGCTTTCTTGAGATCCTCCAGCGTTTGGCCCCTCTGGATTGCAGCTCGAATCCCGGCATCCTTCATCTCCTGTTCCTGAGCCTGCTGCCGCTGTTTGTAGTCCTGGTATTGTTCGTAGCCGACATAACCGGCAGCCGCGATCAACATGCCGCCGGCGATCCAGGGGTTCAGTGCCATGGCAGCATTCAGAGCCAGCACGGAGATGCGCGCCGCCGCCATCCAACTGATGAACTGGCCGACGGCAGCGCCAAGCGCCGCCGCGCCAAACAACTTGATGAAGCCGGAGATCTCGCTCGCGTTCTTGCGGACCCAGTCCAGCATCTCTCCAAGCATCTTGATGAACTTCGAAAACTCGGGCAAGAACTGTTCACCCAGAGCGTTCTTGGCTTCTTGCCAAAGGCGGGTCAGCGACGTCATCTGCTTTCCAGCGGTGCCCATCGCCGATTCATACGTGCCCCGGATCTTCACGCCTTCCTGGAGGACCTTGTTCAGCATTGCCTCGCGCTTTTCGGACTCAGACAGAGTGTGATGGCGCTTCTTCTCCTCTTCTTGAATCGTCTGCTCCAAGGACACCTGAAGGCCCATGGTGTGGAGCAATCGGGTCTGGCCGGTCGTGATGCCGAGGATGATGTTTTCCAGCGCCTCCGACGAGTTGACGCCGGCGATCACTGCCGCGTCCTGGGCGACACGCGCGAGTTCGGTGGCTTTCGAGAGATCCAACTCAGCGAAGATCATCCGCTGCACGACGCCGTGTGCCTCTTGCGTGGAGATCCCCAACTGCTTGATCCGCTCCACCAATCGGCCCACGGCACCGGAATTGTACTCATTGACCTTGGCAAGTTGATTGGTGACGACGCCCATCGTTTGGGTGCGGGCGGCGTACTTCACAATCTCGGTGCCGTACTCCTTCAGCCAACCGACAACCTGCTCGAACGCGTGCGCCAGGATGTTGCCGGCAGCGGCGCCCTTCACCATGGCCGCTGTCATCCCGTCGATGCCTGCGGCCGCTCCACGCGCACTTCTGGCGGCGGTGCTCTCAATACTCGACAGGTTGGCGTTGACGCTTTTGATCGACTGGTTTGCCTTGTCGACCTCGACAGTGACGACCAGTTCGACCTGGTTACTGCTGGCCATGGTTTCCTGGAATCTGTTCGCGCTCGTGGCGATCGCGCTCTTGTTCGACGATCTGCATCGCCATGAATTCGTCGGCACGGATCTCGTCGAGACCGATCCGGACGCCGAGCTTCAGTGCCGCAAGCATATCCAGCGCACGGCGGAGCAGGATGCCGGTTGCGCTGTTCTGCGCTTCATCGAGCCGATTCAACGGGCAGTGGTCACACCGCTCGCCGTCCGACGCGTCGGGGCAGAGCGGCGGATTGCACAGGTCGTCTCGCCGGAGCGCCCAGTAGACGAGGTAGCGGAGCGATGGCTGCTCCGGCCACTCCTCCGCTAAAAATTTGCGTCGCGGTCCTCCTGGAATCCGGCGTCAAGGGCATCAATCGCGGCCTTGATCGCGACTGCCTGATGGATGACCGGCACCTCGCCGACATAGCCTTCCGTCGCCGTGATCAACTTCCTATATAGATCGCCGGCGGCGCGCAGGTTAATAGTCAACTCCTGCTTATTGAACGGCAGGTCGAGCACGCGGGCGAACGCGCGCCGGTATTCGAAGACGTCCTTCGCAGAAGGCATGCGCAGTAGGTGAACGGTCGTGCCGCCGAGCACGCGCGTGGTGACGCGGAAGGCGTCGCCAACGTGGACCACATCATCCACCTCGGCCAACGACAACTGCTCGATGCACTTCACCGCTTCGAACGGATCGACCTCAACCGGTGACTCCTCCTCCACGCGGATCTTCGCCAGGAGCGCGGCGTCCACGTCCTCGGCGTTCGGGATGATCGTTTCCGAGACTCCGCGGCCGAGATTCTTGATGATGACCTTGCGACGCGCCGCTGGCGCTCGGCCCACTGGTCATCGGAAGGGAACCGGACACGGACAGTCTTCACGCCCTGCGGCGTCCGCAGTTGTATCGCGACTGGCACAGTCGCATCAAAGACAGGAATGATGGTTTCCATAGAAGTCCTTATTGGCAGATGCCATCCACGTTGCACTTCGCGACCGCCGAGACGATGCCCGCCTGGTACATCGGCGCACACTCGACCGACACGGTCACGCGCCCGTCCGTATCGACGACCTCAGCCATCGAAAACGACACTTTGGCGAACGTCACTTCGAGTGAGTTGTTCGCATCGTAGGTGAGCGTGATAACGGCCGTCCCGGTGGTCTGGTTCTTGAGCTTCGTCAGCTCGTCCGATCCGTTCACAAAGCGGGCGACGAACTTCAGGTTGAACTGCCGGTTCCCGTACTCCATGCGGCCGCGGATCGCGCCGCTGGTCGCATCGGCTGGAGTTTGGAAGCCAGAACCCGGATAGAACCCGTCGTCCAGCCGGATGTTGTTCTTGCCGCCGAACTCGAGCGAGATGATGTTCTTGTTGGTGACGTAGTTCGTGCCGTTGATGGTGAGCGCAAGCGACGCGGACGGCAGGAGCTTTTCCAGAATCGCCGCGGGGAGTGTGATGCCGGAAGGCTCGGTGAGTTTACCGGAACCAACGAACTCAATCGTGATCTTGGAATTCGCGCGGCCGGGACCGCTCGCCAGCGCAACCTGCCACGACTCGACCGCACAGCCAACGGCCGTCCGATCCAGTACAACGCCAGCGCCAGGGCGGATCTGTTCGATGAAGGAGAAGAAAGGCAGTTCGACGGCGTCGCCGTTGGCTGGATTCGGCGGCGTGCAGGTGTAAACCCAGTTCGGATTGGCGCCGGACTTCACGACTTTGCCCAAACCGAAGGCCATCGCCCACGCCGCGATCTCGGCGCCCAGGTATTTCTCAATCGTGCCGGCCACGTCCCATGAAGTCTTGAAGACCTCGGTGATGTACTCGTGGCCTTTGCCGAATTCCTCAGCGTCGTTTTCCGTGTTCAACTTCGGGTTCGCGAGGGCGGCGTTGAGCTTTTTCAACTGCCAGATTCCGCCGACTACGTTGGCGGTAGCGATGTCCGTCTGCTTCGCCTTGCCGAAGCCGATGAGAATCTCCTGCGTTCTAACCGACATGCTCGGTCACCTCCTCGTTGCTTGCGGCCGGCGGTTCGCACTGCGACCAACCCGTATTCATCAAAGGCACGATCAGATCCGGGCGTGCCTCGAACTTCTGTGGCTCGCCCTGGCCCCACGGCGGCCGCATGTAAACGTACTCAGTCATCGCCGATCTCCGTGAATGTGATGGGAACCTCGAAGTAGTCCAGCCCTTCAGCATCCGTCTGCCGCTGAATCAGAGGCAGGTCCATCGGATGGCACGACGCATGGACGGTTGCATTCAACATCGGCACACCAGCCGATGCCGGTACCCCCTTCGTGATCAACCGGAAGAGCCGGTAATACGCGGTCGGAGGATCACCATCGAACGTCTCGCGGGTGCGCAGGTAAAGCGTGACCTGATGCTTCCACACTTCCGCGCTGCCGAAGGAGCCGGGCGACGTACCTTGCCACACCGTCATGACAGACGGCGCAGGCATCTGGTGGATTGCGTTTGCGAGGCTCGATCGCTTCGGATACTGATCGTGGTAGGCGAAAATGCGCTCCTCGTCGCCGCCCATCTCGGCGACCAGTTCCGGGATGTCGCGAAGTAGGGCAACCAGGTTGTCCAGCAGCTCAGCCGGGTTGATCATCGCTGCTTTCCTCCAAGCACACGTTCCAAAAGCAAACGTGGTTTCATCTCATGGAGCACACGCCGTGCCGCCACCAGCACGGCATCCCTGTTCTTCGGTGAGAAGACCGCCCACGGTTCGATCTTCTGGTTGACCCACGCCTTGATCCGATCCTTGCGTGTCGAGAGGCTCGACCGGGCCTTGTTCTCGCTTACGGTCCGGACCATGAAGTTGCGGAGCAGATCACCGGTGAACGTGAGGTTCCGGCGATTGCCTTTGCCGACCTTGGTCTTGCGAATGGCGTAACGCTTTGTGAGCGGTTTCGCCGGCGAGTCGTTGGGCCCGAGAGCCGCTGTGACGCGGTTCTTCACCGCTGCGACGCCGACGTTCCCAATCTTGAACATCGCGTTCTGGCGGAAGTTCAACAAGTCGAGCCGGATTTGTTTTTTCTGGTAGATCCGAACACTCGGCATGGGCAAACCTTCGGAACTTCCGTCCAATTGACCGGAAGTTCAACCGACCTGGCGCAACCTCAACACGGCCGCGCCTTCGGCATCTGCCTCGATGTCGAAGACCTTGTAGCGAGTGCCGCCGATCTCGACCTCGTCGCCGCGCAGGGGTGGCGCCGACAAGTCCGCCAGGCGGATGAACAACACGGCGTAAACGCCCGGCGAGGCATCCTCTGCTTCCCGCGCCGGCTGAAACACCGCACGAACGGTGGCCTGCCCGCCAGCCTCGGGCAAATAGATGACATCGCGCCCGAAGACCCGCAGGCAGGCCTCATCCATCCGACCGACCGAGTCCGCGAAGGGCATCAGGAGATGAACGCCCCGTTCAGCCTCACGCGACCCGTGGCGTCGCCGTCAGCCGCAGCCCGCACGGCGGTACCGATCAGCTTGTTGCTGGTGGCGGTCTTGGTGATGCGCTTGTTCGTGTTGTCCCAGTAGATCAGCGCGCCCTGCGACCAGCCGGTGCTGGCTCCAGTCTCCCGGACCAGGTCGAACACGCCGCACACCTGGAACTCGCCGTCCTCGCCATTGGCGTAGTCGTTGGCGGCGACGCCAAAAACCGAGCCGACGAGTGCGCCGCCGCCCGAGCTCACCGCATACGGCGCGGTGAGGGTCAACGTTTCTCCGTGTTGCACGTAGTTCTTCATTTCCGTTCTCCTTACGCTCCAGCGTTCTTCTGCATCCCGCGCCAGTCGATCGCTTTCGCGCCGAAGTCGAGGCGTGCCTTGATCTCAACACCATCGACGTCGAAGCCCTGGCGAGTCTCGATGTACACACCGTCCTGGCCTTCGAGATACGCGTACTCGATCGTGTCGATCTGGTCGGGCGAAGCGAACAGATACCAGGCCGTCGTGCTCGCGCCATCGAGGCGAGGCTCGGCGATCGGCGTCAGCGCCCGGATGTATTCCGGAACTACGTTGGCCGACTGTGCAGGCGCCAGGTTTGCCGCGATCAACTGGAAGGCCGTCAACTGCAACACAACCGGCACCGCCAGATAGCGAGCCTGCGTGTTGAGTGTGGTAACGCCGTCCAGGCCTTTCTGCTTGGCCATCACCGCCATGCCCGAGCCGAGTCCGGCCAGAGCCAGAGCGCTGCCGCCGCCCGAGTTCAGGTTCGCGTGGCTGGCGTGGAACAGAGCCACACCGTCGCCCATGTTGGGATTCGAAGTGATGATGCCCCACACCGTGTCGCTTTCAAGCGTCGCAGCCGCCACGCCGAAGCCCGCCGGGATCCGGGTGAACGCGCTCAGATCGTCGTTGATAATCACCTGCCGGGTGATCGAGACGATCCGGCCATACGTGGCGAGCTTGTACGTCTCCTTCGACTCGGCGATCGAACCGTGGGTGAACTCGCCCTTCTCGTTCACCTTCTGGAGCGACGGCGCCTCGCCCAACTGCACCGCGTTGATGTTCTTGAAGTCCACAGCCGAGCGCCGGCGCGAGAACGGCAGGAACGTGCGCGGGTACGCCTCGTAGGCCTGCCGCAAGGTCTTGTTAGCAACATCGGCCAGGATGTTGGGGAAGTCCGATGTCGAGAGCGCGAGTTTGGCGATCTCGTGACGAGGCATCCGGCGCGTGCGCGTGCCGGTCGCATCGAGGCACTCCCGCGCGAGATCGAGCAGCGTGAGACCGGTCCAATCGCGGCCCAAATCTTCCTTCAATGGGAAGATTGCGGGATCGTAGCGGTGCAACAGCGCAGCGGTGATTCCCGCGCGGCGCGTCTCGGCTTCGTCACGCGTCAGCGACGCTGTCACGCTGCGGATCGGAGTGGCCTCACTCCGCTTGGCGAGCTCGTCGAGCGCCAGTTTGCGGAAGTCCTCGACCGAGGTGCCGGCCTCGACGTGCTGCGATACAAGCGCAGCGACGAGGTTGACAGCGCGGCCGAGTTTTTCGATTTCGTGAATGCGCGTCCGCTCGGCCAGTGCTGCGGCCTGGCGCTCGGCATTCACGTCAATTTCGACACGGGCCTGTTCGCCCGTTTCGGTCGTGATGGGTTCGTCCATCTTTTGCTCCTGTGGGCCAGTTGCCCGTTGAAACTTAAATCCCGCGCCCGGGTCAGCGCCGATCGGAACCAGCGAGACTTCCTCGGGTTCCCAATCGGTCACCAAGACGTGGCGCATCGCCGCTCCCTGCGGCGTTACGTCTTCGATCGCGTGAATCGCGACGCCCATGCTCGCATTGCGCAGGATGCCGTCCTGGACGTCCTGCCAGACCGGATCGACATCGGCGCGCTTGGAGAAGCGAACTGTCGCCTTGCCTTGGCCGTTCTCGATCCAGGCCTTCGCAATCACGCCGATGACATCGTCCACCTTGAAGTCGCGGTGCGAGTTCAGCAGCGGCGCCGAGCCGCTTGCCAGTCGCCCCATCCGCACCGCGCCCGACTCCATCGAAAAGCGCATCTCGAAGGGGCCGCGGCTGTCGAAGCGACGAACGGCGGCGCCGGTGTACCAGGTAAGCGTCGCCGTGCGGTCCTCGCGTGAGGACGCGAGGGTTTCAAACTGCACTTCGAGCCTCTCCCGCGTGGGAGCTGCAATCTGAACTTCATTCATTGGGTGAGTTCCTTCTCCTTCTGCTGGGTGCCGGTCTGCGTGACGCGGCGCGGGTCGCCGTCCAGCACAATGGCTTTCTCGTCGAGGACACGGTTGATTTCAGCGATCTGCTCGATCTGGGCGTCGGGATCGTAGCCCTCTGCCGCAATCGCTTGGCGCAGAGTCAGCGTTCCGGTCCGCAGCCGGTTCAGCGTCGCGATGGAATCTTTGTACGGATCGACGCTGCCGAAGCCGGGAGGCGTCCACTCGGCGCGGAAAGGGCCGAGCTCCGAGATGGCTCCGGCGGCATAGGCCACTGTCAGGAAGCGGTCCCATACCGGTGTGCAAAACATCGGGATGAACGTCAGCCAACGAAATCCCTCCACTCCACTCCTGAAGCTCAGCAGCCCGGCGCGGTAGCTTGAGTAGTTCACACGCGAGAGATCGCCGGTCAACTGCTCGTAGGTGAGCTGTAAACCTGTCGCGATTTGCGCCTGCTTGGCGGCCACGTAATCGCGATAGCCGGTCGAAGTCGAGGGGCTCGAAAACGTGATCTCCTCGCCGGGCTTCAGGTACTCGATCATGCCCGGCTCGAAGCTCTCCACGCGCTTACCGGTCGCCGGGTCAGGTGCAGCCGGCGCGATGGGCGGCCCCTCCGGACCCTGCGGCTGCGTGACGAATGCCGCAAAGCATGCCTCAATCTTCTTCCGGACGAGTTCGGCCTCTTCGTACTCGTCGAGATCGCGGAGCGTCACCACAACGGGAGCCAGCCAGGGTACGCCGCGCACCTGACCGGGGCGATCCTTCCGGTACACATGCAGGACTTCGGTCGCCGGCACGCGCGCACTCACCAGCGAACCGCGCAACGACGTCTGCGTTACCTCGCCCGGGTGCTGTCCGAACAGCCAGTAGAACGTACGGCGGCCAACCAGGTCGAACTCGACACCCTGGATGATGTAGCCCGTCGCGGTCTTCTGCGTCTTCGACTGATCGAGATAATCCGGCTCCAGCACCTGCAACTGAAGCGGAACGCGGAAACCATCGCCGGGCCGGCGCTGGCGGAGGCGCACGAGGCACTCGCCACTGTCAAAGACGGTCCGGGCAACCAGCGCCTGGATGCCGTACAAATCGAGCTGCCCGTCCGCATCGCACTGCTCGATCCAGTCCGTCCATGCCGAGTTGATGGCGCGATCCACATCCGACGCGCCGCTTCTCGCCTGAACCGTGATGCCCGTCCCAATGGCATTCCCCACGACTTCGGCCACCGCACGGGCTGCGTAAGCGTTGTTCCGGACCAGATCCCGCGAGCGTTCGCGGAGCTTCGACAGCGCCACAGCAATCTCCGCGTTGGCTGAGTTGCCGCTTGTGACCCAGCCGCCGGTGCGCCTGTCAGATCGGGCGCCCTCATACGCAAGACGCACCAGGTCGGCGGCCCGCCGGGCCCGCAGGCGGCGCAGGCCGGACTCGGGTGATACCCAGGAGATTGCCTTATCGATCCAGTTCATCCTTTTGAGGTCTGGGCGAAGCTGTAACGATCTGGCGTGGTTCCCGCCTGCGCGGCGAGCGCTTCCTTGATGACGGCACGTGCCTGGAGCAGTTCATCCATCGAGCGGTAGGTCACGGTGCGATCACCGAAGCGGACAGTCAGCTCGCCGCTCGCGATGGCCGCCTCGATGGCATCGAGGTGCGCCTGCGTCCACGCCATTTATTGCCGCCTCCGCTTGAAGTAGAAGGTCGCGCGAGTGCCGAACTCTCGCACGACCGCAACCAGCTCCCAACCCTGCGCGCCGTACTCAGCCAATGGCTCTGGCGATTCGGCCTCGCCGGTGATCACCAGGTACTCCCACGTTCCCTGTACGCCCTGCGGCTGATTTCGCACCTTCATCGCGACAACCAATTCTTTCGGCGCCCACCCAACCACGGGCTGCGCTCGTCATCGTCTCCGAGCACTGGCTGTGGCCGGTTCGCCGCCAGCAGCCGATCTGCCTCGTTGTCGAGCGACAGACCCATCGAAATCAGCGCACGCAACGCAGCGTAGGCGTATACTCGTGCGTCGAGGGCCTCCTGCCGGACGCCCGGCTTCGGCTTCCACTCGCGCTTGGGCTGACCCTTGCTGTATGTGGTCCGGAGCACTTCGCCGAGAAGCTGCTCGAAATAACCTTCGTCGCGGTCGGCCGGGAAGTGGGAATAGCCCGGTGTGCCGGGCGTCGGATTCTTCAGCCGGCCGTAGATGGTCTCTTTGGCGGTGTCGGTGCCTACCGTCCACGGCTTCTCGCCTCGGATATTCTTCGCGGTCGGTTTCCGCTGCCATACGGGCAGTGGCCCACCCTTGCCTTTCACGGCAAAGATGCGGCGGTGAAATCGCGTGCGGCAGAACTCGTAAACGGCCTGCGATTCGTAGCCAGCATCGATCCCGCAGGCCGCTACCGGCAGCGAGATGCCGGTTTCGTGTGGCCACCGTCGTTCGAGATAAGAATCGAGTTCCTGCCAAAGCACCGCGCCGGCCGGATCGCCTGGCAGCACTCGGTATTCAATCGACCAACTCTCCTCGCCGCGCCCCCATCCCACCAACTCCAACTCGAGGCGATCCTTCTGGATGTCCACGCCGGCGGTCAGCACCACAGCACCGAACGGGACCGTCGCGCCGTAGTGCTCCCGGCGCGCCATCACCGTGGCCTGATCGACCGTGGTTTCGGCAGCGTCGTCCCACGGCTCGGCGAGCACGGTGTTAACAAACTCGCGGTGCGTCTCAATTGACCGCTTGTCTGCCAAGAACTTCCTGGCGAGTGCGCCCCACCTGCGCCACGGCGAGTAGAGGCCGTTAATCCAGAAGCCAGCGACCTCGGTGACCTCGGGCCGCGCGGCGCGCCATTCTCCAGCCCGCAGCATCCCGTGCTTCTGCCAGTCGTCAATCAGCTTCGAGCAATGCTCGCAGCGGTACTCCGCTTTGTCGGGCTCGCCTTTGGGCCATACCAAGTTGGGCCACAGCAGGATCTGGAATTCGCCGCAGTGCGGGCATGGAGCCCAGAAGCTCTGCTGGTTCGAGTTGAGCCAGGCGGCCTCGACCCGCGAGGATCCTTTCGTCGTCGGTGTCGAGCACAGCACGATCTTCCGATTCCAGAAGTTGGCCGTGCGCGTGATGGCCAAGTTCACCGGATCACCTTCGCTGCCCGCGCTCGCGGGATACCGGTCCACTTCGTCGAGGAGACAGTAGCGGATCGACCGCATGGCAAGGCCTGCTGGCGAGTTGGCCGCCGCGAGTGTGATGCTGCCGCCCAGGAACTTCTTGTGCAGGATCGTGTTGTTCGAATCCCTCGAGCGAGCATCGGCGACCTTGCCGTGAAGGCACGGAGTATCCCGCAACATCGGCGCCAGACGGTCTTTGGAGAAGGCCTCGGCATCCACCTCGCGCGGCTCCACCAGCAGCACCGGGCCCGGATCGAGTTCGATGATGTAGCCGAGAAAGTTTTCGAGCAAACTCGATTTCCCGCTCTGGGCTGCCCACATCATCACGACTGTTTCGTAAGAGCTGTTCGGCCCCATCGCGTCCATCACTGCGCGCTGGTAGGGAGCGCGATCCGTGCGCCACTCGCCCTTCTCCGCGGCCGACTCCGAAGACAGCCGCCGGTTCTGATCGGCCCATGCGGAAACCGTCAAGTCCGGCGGCGGCGTCAGGACCTCGGCCGCCAGAATCTGGATCTCTTCAACGCGCATACTGCACTTCGGCGCGCAGATCGTTGATCAGCGCCCGGGCCTCGCGCATAAGAACGTCGCGGACCTGGCGTTCATCGGTGAGCGGCGTCAGTTCCGGCGCGAGCCGATTGGGCCAGGCCAGGATCGTATCGACGATTTCGCGATAGATCGCCGACCAACGCTGCTTCACCAAGTCGGTCTCGATCAGTTTCCCGATGCGGACATCGTGCTCGATCTTGCGGAGTTTCGCCTTGAACACCATGTCGGCCGTGCGGGCCTGCGCGAAGGTCGTACCTGATGACGCGACTTCCGCCGGCGCGGCTGCCACGCGCTCGGAGACAGGCTCCGGGCGATCGTCCAGCACTGCGTCGGAGGCAGCCACGTCCACCTTGCCGCCACGCATGATCAGCACGCCAGCCTTCGCCAGGCGGCTGATGTACTGGCGGCTCTTGCCGCGATGCCGCGCGTATTCGGCCTGGCTCATCAACTGTGGTACGGCAGCCATATTCAGAAATGCCCGGATCTGTTTGAAACATCGCGAGATTCAGATGTTTGATTCAACTTGCCTTTCCGCGCCACTGAAGCGATGAATGGGGTCGTTATGATCACCCGCGACGAACTGATCGCCTGGGCCACACGGAACGGCTGGAAGCTCGACCGCTGGGGCCACCTCAAAAAGGAACTCGACAACGGGACGCACCGGCTGAAGTTGAGCCGCATTGCGGTCCGTCATGAGCTAACCACGCCCTGGGGATGGGCTCGCATCGCCAGTGGCTATTACAAGAACCTCACCATCACCGCCGACAATCAACTCGCCGGCATGACTCGATAGAAAGGATAATCACCATGAAGCTCTTTGCAATCGACACCGAAAACAACATCACGGTCTACGCTGCGGCCGAGCAGATCCCCGAAGCCCAAGAACGGTTCGGGACCGAGAAGGAACTGGCAAAGCTTGCCGCCAACTGGCCCGGCGATCGGCTGGCCCAGGTCTGGAACAGCTTCGCCGGCGTGCCGCCGTTCGGCGACCTCAAGCCGGTCAGGAAGTTCACCGACCGCAAGACCGCGGTGGCACGAATCTGGAAGGCGGTCCAGGCCCTGACGCCCAGTGCCGCGCCCCAGGGCGCGCCTGACGCGCCAAAGGCTGCCAAGCCGAGGAAGGCTCGCACAGAGGACCAGGGTGCCGCCCCCGCGCGCGAGGGCAGCAAGAAGGCCC
This sequence comes from Bryobacterales bacterium, assembly GCA_020847895.1. Taxonomy (GTDB): domain Bacteria; phylum Acidobacteriota; class Terriglobia; order Bryobacterales; family Bryobacteraceae; genus CADEFT01. The sequence continues at coordinate 196 of JADLBG010000026.1, read as the reverse complement.
AGGTGCTCGACCTGCTTCGTCGGCCCGATGGGGCCACGCTCGCGGAGATCCAGTCCGCCACCGGCTGGCAGGCCCATTATGCCGACGTCCGGATTATGCCGACCTGTGTTGGCAACCCGGCCTGTGGGGCGGGGACCGCTGCGATGAAGTCGGCATAATCAGAGAGCCTCCAGGAAGGCGAGCAGTTTGTCGGTCG
>JADLBG010000025.1 GCA_020847895.1 Bryobacterales bacterium | reverse complement strand
TCGTTCCGCATGCCGAGCCTGTACGAGCCGTAGTTTGAATCAATTCGCCGGGACTTCGGCGAGACGCGCGCGGTAGGCTCTTCGGGCCGATTCGTACATGCGCTCCATCTCGCCGCGATCCTCGAGACGGATGCGCGGCGCCTTTTGTTGATAGCACTGATCAACGGCTCTGAGGCACCACTCGATGCTGTCGCGGGAAGCGCGGATGGGTTTGCCCCGCACGGTGACGAAGACGGGATTGGTGTGCGAGGAGAAGAGGATGCGGAGGGCGACCCAACTGGAGCGGTCGAGTTTATGGGTGAAGGTGATGGGGCGGATCATACCGTCGGCTTCGATGATCTGGCGGCCGGCGGCGACGCCGTTGACGATGAGTTCGACGGGAACGGTGCGTGTATCGCCGATGCGGGCGCGCTCGAGGTCCCAGTAGGGCTTTTCGTCGTAACGCTTGTGGTGGAAGGATTCGTCGGGTTTCGGATCGAGCATCGCCGCCACCCGCGCCGTAATTTTGACGGTTCCTGGAGCGGCAAGGCGCAGTTCACTATCGCCCTGGCCCATCTCGACGCCGTTGACGGTGAAGCCCATCAGGTGACTGCGGCCGTCGGAGACGTAGTTGCGGCCTTCGCGGATGCCCCGCACCCAGTCCTGGTAGTCGAGCCTGGCCTGGCGGACATAACTGCGTCCGAGCCCCACGCGTTCGCCGTAGATGCAGGGAAAGTCGGTTTCGCCGCTGATGCGGGCGCGATAGCCGGCGTTCAGCGTGTGATACCAGATGTTGAGTTCATTCACGTAGGGTGTGTCGACGGTGGAGATGAAATCGATGAGGCCGAGGGTGACGCTGACGATGTATTCGTTGGCTCCAATGCCGTCAAAGGGCGGCATTTCGAGCGTCGGCAGTTGTTCCTTCCGGTAGGCGAGCCCCCAGCCGGAGTGGGCATAGCCGGTGACCGCGCCCTGCTCCTTGGCCCAGCGCAGGATGGGGATGCCGAAACTCGGCCAGTCTTCAATGCGGCGCGTTCCGGGATAGTCCTGCTGATGGAGTCCGAGCAGGCAGATATGGCCGGTATGGCTTGAAGGGAATCCGGAGACCTCGACGTCATAGCGGATGCGGTTTTCCTGTGTCGAGACGGGGTTGTCTTTGCCTTCGAAGAACGTTTTCTGGAAATACCAGCCGGGACCCCAGGAGAGGACGGACCCGATCTTCAGGTCCTCGCCGAGCACGTGGCGCATCATGTCCCGGGGATAGACGCCTTCGGTGGGCTTTTCGTAGTGCGCGCAGCCGGCGGCGTGGATGTGATGATCGCCGGAATACCAGCCCATCTTCGCCGGATCGATCCAGCGCTCGAGGCGGAAGGTGATGGTCATGGGCTCGGCGCCCACGTGCAGTTTCCGCGTCTTCTTGACGTATTCGGGCCCGCGAGTGTACTCGACCGTGTAATCGCCGGGGGGCAGCATGAGGAACTCGCCGTCGGCGCGGTAGACCTGCGGGTGGAAGAAGAAGTCGGGGGCGAGGCGCTTGGTTTGCGACGGGTAGACGCGTCCCAGCGTATCTCGAATGAGGAAGCCCCCGGTGGTGGGTGTATCGTCGTGGTCCAGGACGCGGAGGGCGACTTTCGTAGCCGGGTGGGCGTTGAAGAGGATGTCGACATCGCTGCGGAAGCCAAGATCCTGCGTGCCCTGGCCGACGTCGAAGACGAGCTTGGCTTCGCGCTTGCCGGCCACGCTCGAGTAAAGCTGAAGGATCTTGTATTCGAGTTCGAGGCCGGAGAGGCGCTCCTTCATCGGCTGCTTGTGGAACATCTGGAGATCGATCCAGCGGCGTTGATTGGCTCCGGGAGGGGCGTTGGGGACCATTCCCGCATTCGGGCTGGAGGCGTTGAGCACGGCGGTGATTCCGGCTTCGTTCTGGACCTTCACGAGGAAGCCGCGCCAGCCCTGCTCGACGAGCACAGGCTGGGAAGGCCCCTGCTGGGCTTTAACGCGGCTTTCGGGATTGATGTTGACGCCGATCAAACAATGCCTGTCGAGAATGTTCTGGATGGCGGCCACGGCCCTGGCGCCGTCCCGAGGCGGGGTGAGGAGGCGCTTCAACTCAGCGGCATCCTTGGGAGGGAGAGGTTCGCCCAGCATGTCCATGGCATCGAGCAGGCGGGATACCTGGGCGGCCAGGGGCTGATATTCGACGGAAACGACGGGCAGTTCCTGCGCGACGAGGGCGCAGGCCAAAAACAGGTCACAGCAGATTCGCAGAAGCACGCGGTCACCTCCCAGAGGGTTGGAAGGGCAGGCGGTCGAGCCTGCCCGGATTGCTTCTGCAAATTCTATCTAATCCTGGTCGTTCGGGCCGGGGACGAGTTTGCGCATCATGAACACCGGCTCTTTCGACGGTTCCTGAATTTTGAACTCGGCCGGGATCCTGAAGAGACCGGCATCCGGCTCTCCCACCTTGAGGTTCGACACGCGGTAGACGGATTCGCCGAACTGCGGATCGTTGGTTTTCGAGTAGATGACCATCTGGAGATCGGGCGAATACCAGCGCTCGGAGACGGAGACGATGGGGCGGTCGTTGCCGATTTCGCCCTCGGGGATGGTCATGGTGGTGCGGGCTCCGGTCACCAGGACACCTTCCATGCTCTGCTTGCCGAGGTCTTCGGTCTTGACGTTCTTTTCATCGAAGCGCATGGCGAAACTGCCCACCATGGGTCCGCCGGGCGGGGGTGGAGGGACAGCCATGGTGAAGACGTCACCGGAGGCGGTGGAAGAGTGAACCCTCATCTGAGTGCGTTCCTCGACAATGCGCTTCGTGTTGCCCTCACGCGATTCGTGCCGGAACACAAGCGGCTCGCCGAGTTTCACCCGCTGCGCGGTCTTCTCGGTGAGGTTGAGGATGTAGACCTCTTTGGCGACATTGTCGGTGATGGTGACGAAGCGTGGGGCGGCGGCCGGGCTGTTAGCGATGGGGCCGATGTCGCCGAGAGTGTGTTCGCGGCGGGTGCGGCCTTCTTTGTCGCGGGCCATGACGGAGGTGTTCCTGTTGAGAATGCGCGTGCCGTCGGCCAGAACGCGGGTCATTTCGGTGGTGGATTCCGCGGTGTAGGGGGCGTTCCTGACCACTTTTCCGTCGGCGGGGCCGGCGCCGAGAACGGCCACCGCAGCCGCGGAGGAGGGGCCGGCCGAGCCGATGTAGGCTACCTGCTCGGAATTCATTTTGTGCAGGCGCATCACATCGGGAGGTTCCTGCGCCAGGGCCGCAACGGCTGCCAGGGGGATGCACATGGTTGTTACCTTCATCGAGTTACTCCTTCTTGCAATTGAACAGTGTAAGAAAATCCTGAACTAATAGACAAACCGGATTGCTTTCGTCAACCCGTCTTCACCCAACAACACATCCGCTTTCACCAGGCCGGACCCGCTGTCCGGCGCCACGGGAAGCCCGAGCCGTAAGAGGTCCGCGCGCCGCAGAGTGATCCGGACTACCTGGAGCGTTTCGCCGGATTCCACCGGTTTGCCATAGCGGAGCGGGATGAATTGCGTCACGGTTTCCGTCCGCCGCGGAGCGGGATGGGAGAGGGGGATTGTTCCGGGCTCAGGGAAAGCGGGTTGGGCCCGAGATTCGGGCGCGGGAGACTCCGCGGGGTGGACGACCTCCTGTACCGGCGTGCGGCGGGCGGCCACCTCGGCGATGGCGGATTGTGGGTGCCGATTGCGCGGCCAAAGGAATGCCGCCAGGCACAGGACAGCCGCGGCGGCGCCCCACCACAACCCGGGCCTGCGTGGCATCGCTGCCGGGCGGCGTGATCTTCGGAAGGCCTCGAGCACGGCCGATTCCACGGCAGGCGGGGCTTCGAGCGTTCCGCATTCCTTTGCCGCCATCGCCAGGGCCGCGCTGAGCGCGGCATTCTCTTCGAGACGCCGGCGGCATGGTTCGCAGACAGCCAGGTGGCGGCGCGCCTGCTCGCGCGCGGAGGCGCCGAGGCATTTCTCACCCGCGTAGTCATGCATGATTCGCGCAAAATCCTGACAGTTCATCCCTGCTCCTTTACGGAAGCGGCCGGCCGCCGCCCGGCTCTCCATTTTTCCGTGAGAAGGGCGCGGGCGCGGTGGAGGCGCGAGCGCACGGTCCCAATGGCGCAACCCAAAGCCTGTGCGGCCTGCGAATAATCCATCTCCTCCATGTCGCAGAGCAGCACCACCTCGCGATAGACAGGCGGCAGACTCTCGATGGCGCGGCGCAGGGAACTGATGGTTTCCCGCTCGGTAAGCTCCCGCAAGAGATTCACGGGCGCCGGCAGGAGCGAAGCCTGCTCGCCATCCCCGGAATCAAGGGGAAGGAAGGGCTGCTCGCGCCGGAGCCAGCGATAGACCTGGTTGCGGGCCACGCCCATCAGATAGGGCAGAAGCGACCCACGGGTTGAGTCATAACGATCCAACTCGGCCACAAGGGCCACAAACACCTCCTGCGTGACTTCTTCGGCCACCTGGGCGCTGCCGCACATTTGCAGCGCGAAACGATAGATTCTGCCCTGGTGTCGGCGGTAGAGAACGGTGAAGGAAGATTCACAGCCTTTCCGCGCGCGCTGGAGCAGCGCCTCATCCTCGAGCGATTCGAGCCTCATGAACTCCTTCGGTTTGCTGATGTGCCGGTGACATTTACTGTTAGTATTTCGCGTTTGGCGGCCGATGAGTTCCAGGGATTCTCGCGGTCCGGATGAATATCTATAGGTACCGGTACGAACATTTTGCTGTCATCCACCGGTTTCTGCTTGTGGCATGAAGATTGCTAAACTATATCGAGTAGTCCAGTCCTGTAGCTACTCGGGGGGGAATACGGCAAACTTTACCGTACCCCGTGAGAAATAATTACGCTCCCCCCTACGCGTGGAAGCGGCAGAGCCTACCCGTATAGGAAAAGGCGTAGAGTGTCTGCGCGCCGCCGGCAGGCAGCGAGCACGAGAATATGAAATACAGGAATTCAGGAGGAAGTCATTACCAAAATGTATAGCAGGTTGTGGACGCATCTACTGCTCACCTCAATCCTCGCTTCGGGGGCCTTTGCCCAGGGCTTGTCCACTACGGCTTCGAAGGACGATTGGGAGGAAGTAAACTTCGAATTCAAGTCCGCCGTATTGACCGATGGCTATCCCAGCCTTTTGCGGATGGCGGAGTTGCTGAAGAAGAACCCCGGTTACAAGGTGAAACTCGTGGGGCACGCGGATGACCGCGGGTCGGACCGCCTCAATCAAAAGCTAGGGGCGGCGCGCGCGGATACCGTCAAGAACTTTCTGGTAAAGTACGGCGCCAGTCCCAGCCAGGTTCAGACCGCCTCGGAGGGGAAGCGCAATCCAAAGGTATCCGGCCGTTCTCCGGAGGCGCGGTTCATGAACCGGCGAGTGAGCGCCACGGTAACCGATCCCAGCGGAAAAGTGGTTGGGGACGGCGGCATGGGGGATGCCATTGAAGGGCTGCAAAAGGCCCTGGCCGCCGCGCAAAAGAAACAGGAAGAGTGCTGTGACGCGATACTGAAGCGTCTGGACAGACTCGATGAAATCGCGAACATGCTGCGCGACATGAAGAAGGCCAACGACGACCTTCAAAAGCAGGTGGATGCTCTGAAGACGGCGCAGGCTTCGACCGACCAGTCCGTCAAGAGTCTGCCGAAACTTTCGGCGAATGATGTCGCTTCGATTACCGAGAGGACGGCGGATGAGGCGATCAAGAAGAACCAGATGCCGCGATTTGCCTTACTCGGGCTGAATGCCGGCGTCGATTCGGAAGGCAAACTGACGTTCTCCGGACGCGGCCGTTACTTTGCGCCGTTCAAGGAGAAGTTCGCCGTTCAGGGCCAGGCCGAATACATGTATTTCCGGGACCGCAAGGAAGGGCAGTTCGACCTCGGACTCGTGAACCGCTATAAGGACTTCCAAGCCGGTCTGTTCACCAGCTTCAAGAATGTGCAGATCACTGATTTGAAGGGCGGCGGCACACTGGGCCAGGCCGCGATGACGTTGGATTACATCTTCGGACGCGGCAAAGTGGGCGTGTTCGGGACGAAAGCGTTTCTCGATAACGCGGTTTTGAGGCGCGAGGCATTGACGCGGACGATCACGATGGAGACCTTGCTTAAGGCGGTGGACCAGATCGGCGCTCAGACGACGCTGGGTCTCTATAAGGATATTTACCTCGAAGGGAACCTCGGGTATTTGAAGAGCTTCGGCCATGCGGATCGGCCGGGCGGCACGCTTCGCTTTGTGTTTCCCTTCAACCAGTACTGGGCGTTCACGCTGGAAGGCGGCATGAACGAAACGATGTTGGGGGCAGGGAACAACGGCCGCGTGGTGGCCGGCATTCAACTCGGCAATTTCCTCCGCCCGAAGGAGTACAAGGCGGCGAACCATCCCGTACCCGTGGATGTGCCGCGTGTGCGGTACGAGTTGATTACGCGGAAGATCCGGACGGGCAACGAGGCCCCGATCGCCGACGCGGGACAGGATCAGATCGGCGTGAGCGCGGGCCAGATCACTCTCGATGGATCGGCTTCGTATGATCCGGAAGGCGATCCCATCACGTTCGCGTGGGCGCAGACGGGAGGCCCGGCGGTTTCGCTGTCCGGCGCCAACACGGCGAAGGCGACGTTTAACGCGGGTGACGGGCAGCGCTACACGTTCCGCCTGACGGTGACCGACG
>JADLBG010000024.1 GCA_020847895.1 Bryobacterales bacterium | reverse complement strand
TCATTCGCTGCTGGAGCGCCTCCGCCCACCCCAGATCCCGGTAGGACTCCGATTCGAGAATCTTGTGGTAGCGGGCAATTGCCTCGCTTAACTGCGTCATAGACTTGGACTTGAATGAAGTTTCTTCTATTTCAGTATGACACACTACTCCAAATCCGGCCACGCGAGTAGGGGGAAAATTTCGCGTAAGTTTTTGGTTTCCCATGGGTTGTCGTCATCACGTCCTGCCTGCGGCAGAGTGTGGAAAGCGCCACACTGTGTGCAAGAATTACAACTGACCCAGGTAAATGTAGTCAGGCTTACCCTTTATCTGACCTCCTGACGCGGCGGGAAACCAGAGGCAATGTCATGGTTCGCCGGCCGCGGGGGTTCAAACTGAGCGATCTTTCGGGCGTTCCGGAGACGGCTTTCCTGGCCTCTAGTATCATGTTCTCTTCATGGCTTTTCGTGTAAATGGCGAACTTGTGAAGGATGAGACCGTGCGCGAGGAGGAGCGGATCATCCGCCCGCGCATGCTCGAAGAGATGCCGGGGGAGGACCCCGTCGAACTGGAAGCGCGAGTCCGCCAGTGGGCTCGCGAAAATATCATCGAGCGCCTGGTTCTGCGGCAGGAAGCCCTTCGCGATCCGGAACCAATCCCCGAAGACATCGTGGAAGAGAGACTGAGGGAAGTCCGCACCCAGTCTCCTGGCGAATCAGGATGCGTAGCCCCAGTCAACGATGACGAGTTGCGCCGCGAACTCGAAATGCGCTTCCGCGTCGAACGCCTGCTGGCCAAGGTTTCGGAAAAGGTGACCCCTCCGAAGAGCAAGGAAATCTCCGAGTACTACAAGAAGAACCGTGAGCAGTTTCAGACGCCGGAAATGATTCACGCCGCTCACATCGTCAAGAACGTGGACGAATCCACCGGTGAAGAGGCGGCTCGTGCGGCAATTGAAGAAGCCGAGCGTGAACTCGACGCCGGCGCGGTATTCGAAGAACTGGCGGACCGGATTTCCGATTGCCCTGGCCGTGGAGGCGATCTCGGATTCTTCCATCGAGGGCAGATGGTGGAAGAGTTCGAAGACGTAGTCTTCCCGCTCGACGTGGGCAAGCGGAGCGGCATTTTCCGGTCTCCCTTCGGCTTCCACATCGCCAGGGTGATCGCCCGGAAACCCGAGGGCATGCGCGGTCTCGACGAGGCGAAAGATCAGATCTCGCGGATGCTCCTCGAACAGAAGCGGCAGCGCGCCGTCGAGCAGTTCTTGGACAGGCTGATGAGTAGTGCTAAGGTCGAAGAAGGGGCATGAAACCGGAATTTCAACTGTTCGCTGGACTGGGACGGCCTCACCCCTGTTGTGTCCCCAGCCGCGACCGGGCCGAAGTTCTCGCCCAATCCCGCTCCGCTTCGGAGCAACGTCCCATCATCCGCTCGGGTTCTACGGTCGATATGGTGAAGCTTGATGGCGAGCGCTTCTTTATGGGCACCGAGGATAAAGAGGGATTTCCAGCCGATGGTGAGGGGCCTGTGCGTGAAGTGACCCTCGCCCCGTTTCTCATCGACAAGTACCCCGTCACCAACCAGCAGTTCTCAGAGTTTGTTCAGGCCGCCGGCTACCGCAGCGAGGCGGAAGCGTTCGGCTGGTCGTTCGTCTTCCAAGGCCACATTCCCCGCGAGCGCTACCAGCAGTTGGTGGACCGCACCGCGCCCGGCATCCGCTGGTGGTGCAAGGTGCTTGGAGCCTGCTGGAAGCATCCCGAGGGCCCGGATTCCTCCATCGCCACCCGCCTGCATCATCCCGTGGTGCACATGTCCTGGAATGACGCCGCTGCCTATGCCGCCTGGTCTGGTAAGCGGCTGCCTACCGAGGCCGAATGGGAGTATGCGGCTCGCGGCGGGCTCGAACAGAAAACCTTTCCCTGGGGCGATGAACTAACCCCTGGCGGCCGCCATCTCTGCAACATCTGGCAAGGCGAGTTCCCCATCATCGATCTTGCGGAGGACGGCTACTCGGCTCCCTGTCCGGTGGATGCCTTCCCGCCCAACGGTTATGGTCTCTACACCATCACCGGCAACGCTTGGGAGTGGTGTAACGACTGGTTTGATCCCGCCTACCACATCACCGCAACCCGCGCGAATCCCGTGGGTCCCCCGAGCGGCAGCCGGCGCCTGATGAAGGGCGGCTCCTATCTCTGCCACCGCTCTTACTGCAACCGTTACCGCGTTGCCGCGCGTACTTCCAATACGCCCGACAGCGCCACCACAAACATTAGCTTCCGCTGCGTGCGGGATGTGTAGGCGCTTATGATCCGAAAAGGGAATATTGTTGGACTCGCCATTCTGTTCGCCATTGCCGCCCTGGCTGCCTATGCCGGATGGCGCATGCGGTCGGCCAATGCGGAGGGCTGCGAACTCTGTGCTCGCCCGCTGCATGAGAGAAGCAAGGTGATCGGACTGCTCGACGGGAAGAAGAAAACATTCTGCTGCCCCGCCTGTGCCCTCACCGCACACCGCCAGTTGCGGGAAAAAGTTCGGATTCTCCAGTTAACCGACTACGCCACGGACACGCCCCTCGACCCCGCCGCCGCCTTCATCGTGAAGGGCAGCAATGTCAACCATTGCCTTCACGACCATGTCCTGCTCGATCGCGATCACCAGCCGAGTTCCATGGATTTTGACCGTTGCTCGCCCAGCCTCATCGCCTTCCGCGGCGAGCGTGACGCCGCTCAGTTCATACGCAACCACGGTGGGCGGCTCGAGCGATTCTCAGACGTGGCTGCCGCCTACCAGAAGTGATCCATGCAGCCCTGGGAGCGGAGCACGAATCGCAAGCTGCCAGGCGGGTGGGCCGATCCCTCCGACCTCCCGCAAGGCCCCAATGGACGAGCCCTTTGCAGATGGTGCCGGTTGGAGGTGCCCAAGGGACGCCGCACGTTCTGCTCGGACTGGTGCGTCCGGGAGTGGAAAATCCGCTCGGACGCCGGCTATCTGCGAAGCCTCGTCTTCAATCGTGACCACGGCATCTGCGCCGTCTGCGCATTGGACACGATCGAAGCGTTCCGCCGGCTAAAGCGGTCGCGAGGAGAACGCCGCAAGGCACTGCTGCTGCACTGGGGATTGACGCGGCTCCATCGCTCCTCTCTCTGGGATGCCGACCATATCCTACCGGTCGCCGACGGTGGCGGCGAATGCGACCTCGAGAATATTCGCACCCTTTGCCTTCGCTGCCACCGCCAGGCCACATTCCACCTCCGTGCGCGCCGGGTTGGAAAAGTATACTCAGGGTGATGACCCGGCGCGTCTTTCTTTCTTCCCCTTTTGCCTTAGCCCCTTTGGCCTCTCCGGCCGGCCGCCAATGGCTGCTCGGCATCAATACCTACTGCCTGCGCTTCCAGCGCTGGAACGACCGGCGATTGTTCGACTACTGTTCGAGCCACAAACTGGACGCCATCTTTCTTCAGGATTCGCTCGACGCCGGCGTGATGGATCCGAAGCATTGGGCCGAGGTTCGGGCCTGGTCAAAGGACATGGGCCTCCACCTGGAAACAGGCGGCGGTGCGATCCTGCCCAAGACAGCCGCGGATTATCCCAACATCATCACGATACTGCGGAAGAACATCGAACGCGCCGCCGCCATGGGTTCTCCCATCGTGCGCGCCCTCCTCGCCAGTGACCGCTACAGCCTGCCCGAGGGTTCCGTCGAGCGCCACATCGAGACCGCCGTGAAGATTCTCCGCGAAGTGCGCAGCCAGGTGATGGATGCCGGACTGAAAATCGGTATTGAGAACCACAAGGAGTTGCAAGCCTGGGAGACTCGCCAACTCATCGAGACTGCGGGCAAGGAGTTTGTCGGCTCTTATCTCGACACGGGAAACCCGGTCTTTGTGGCTGAAGATCCCATCACCACGGTCGAGGAACTTGGCCCCTACGCCGTTACCTTCCACCTGCGCGATTCGGTGGTCTATGAACACCCGGATGGAATCGCCGTGCAGTGGGTTCCTTTGGGTGAGGGCGCCGTCGATTTCAAAGCCCTCGTGGATCGCGCTTCACAAATCCTGCCTCCCGTTCACATCTACTGCAAGCCGATTACGGCTCGCCCACCCGTAGTCATTCCTGTTTATTCCACGGAATTCTGGAACAAATGGTTCCCCCGCGCCCGCTCCCGCGATCTTGCCCGCTTCCTCGCCCTCGCCAAACGCGGCCGCCCCTACGACAAGCCGCATGTCATGGCCGACGTTGCGGGCGCCCGGGAGCGCTACATGGAAGCGCTCAAGGTGCAGCAGATGGATCACATGGAGCGCAGTCTCGATTACTGCAAGCGCGTCCTCGACCTTGGAGTCCGCTGGAGGAAGAGCTAATATTTTCCCCGCCTGACCCCCAGTTCCTCGAGTCCACGCTCCATCTCCGCCAGGTGCTGTTCCTCGGATTCATCCACGGGATGAAAAAATCCAAGGCGGTGAAAAATCTTGATTTTCAACACCACCTCCGCGCGCTCCGGGTGCCGGGGATCAATGTAGAGCGATGGATCGTAAGGCTCCACCTCATACCGCGTGGATCCGTCTTCCCGTGGGAGGACAGATTCAGCAATCTTCCGCATTTCATCGAACGTCTCCATGGATTCACGGTCGCCGGGAGAGAGATGGACTTCCCCGTGGTCGCGGATTCCATACAACTCGACACTGAACCCCACCGCGGTCTTCTTCCCGTCCACGTAGTGGTACTCCGGCCACCGCTCGTAGCGAACACCGTGAAGCGCCACGAGTTCTCGCAGTTGGTCCTGCTGCATCTGAACTCGTTCCCCCTCCTACATTAGCTCCAAGTCCACTATGCCGACTTGATCTCTGTCCAAATCCGGTCGCGCCGCCGCTGCGCTTTCCCGCTCAACGGCTGAAACCATTCCCCGCGGGCGAGCGTTTCTTCCGGCGGGTACAGCACCTCGCTGTTCCTCATCTCCGCGGGCAACAGCGCCCGGGCCGAAGCGTTGCACGTGCTTTCCAGTTTCGTGAGCGCGATCCGGGCCGCCACCTCGGGTCGCATCAGGTAGCCGATGAAGTCGTGCGCCAGTTGGGTTCGCTTCGATTCCCGGAGGATGGCAATGTTGTCCGCATAGAGCGGATAGCCCTCCCGCGGATAGACGAAGCGCAATTTGTCCCCTGCCGTATCCATGGCTCGCATCGCCGTGGAGCGCCACACCTGAGCCGCCAGAAGTTCTCCCGCCACCAGTTGATCCCGCACAATCTCGTTCACGTAGGCGCGCAGCATCGGCTTCTGCCGCTCCGCTTCCGCCTCCGCCTGCGCGAGTTGCGACGGATCCTCGGAATTCAATCCGTAACCGAGCTTCTTGAGGCAAGCCCCGATGACCTCGGCTGGATCATCGAGCATCGTAATCCTGCCGCGGAATCCCGGCCCCCAAAGGTCAGCCCATGCTCCAGGAGCGGGCGTGAGAGCGCTCTGGTAGAGAATCCCCGTCGCGCCCCACATATACGGCGTCACGTACCGCAACCCCTTGTCCCAAGGCGGTGACTGGAAGTGCCGTTCCAGAGCTCCGATGTGAGGCAAACGTGAATGATCGAGCGGAGCCAGCAGCCCCATTTCCACCATCGGCCGGACGAAATAGTTGGTGGGAAACACCACGTCCCATCCCGAATTCCCGCTCATCACCCGCGCCAGCATCTCCTCGGCGCTTTCAAACACCCCGTAGCGGACCTTCACTCCGAACTCCCGCTCGAAGTTCGGAATCGTCTCCGGCGCCACGTACTCCGACCAGTTGAGCACGTTCAGCCTCCTGCCCGCGGAGCGCGAGCATCCCGCAAGACCGGGGAGCGAAAGCAGAAAAACACGCCGGTTCACCGCTCCGCCTCGTTTTTCTCCAGCCGGTTGCTCACCAGGATGAGTCCGCCGAGCGCCACGACGATCAGCGTCGAAATCGCGTTTATGGAAGGATTGAATCCCTTCCGCGCCATCGCGTAGATCACCATCGGCAATGTTTCGGAATCCACGCCCGCAACCAGGCTGGTAATGACGTAGTCATCAAACGAAGTAATGAACACCAGCAGCGCGGCCGATGCCACCGCCGGAGCCAACTGCGGCAGAGTCACCCGCAGGAAGGCTTGCCACTCCGTTGCTCCCAGATCCATGGCCGCCTCTTCGAGCGAGGCGTCGAATGCTCGCAACCGCGCCGACACAACCGTCACCACGTACGCCGTACAGAACATCACGTGGGCCAGAATCACCGTGTGCATCCCCAGCCGGATTGCCAGGTAGCGGAAGATCCACTGGTAGAGCGCCAGCAGAGAGATGCCCATCACGATCTCCGGCGTCACCAGGGAAAGATAAAGCGACGTCGTGATCCATGGGGAGTTACGTTTCCACAGTCCATAGGCGCACAGCGTTCCCGCGGCCGTAGCCAGCAGCGTGGCGGCTAACGCGATCAGAAGACTGTTCACCGTGGCCTCCGCAAGCTGCGTATCCGCGAATGCCGCCTTGTACCAGGTGAGAGAAAAGCCTTCCCATTGCGTGAATCGCGAGGAGTTGAAGCTGAACACGGCCAGCACCGCCAAGGGAAGATGCAGAAACCCGTAGGCCGCTGCGGCATAGACCGAGAGCCACCGGCTGTTTTTCATAGCAACCCCTCGGATCCGCGCCGCTGCAGTGGAACAAGCAGCCCCATCACCACCAGCATGAGAATCAGAGACAGGGCGGCGCCGAAGGGCCAG
>JADLBG010000023.1 GCA_020847895.1 Bryobacterales bacterium | reverse complement strand
TCGAACGAGGAGACCGTAGCATGTGGTCGAACGTCACTGATTATGCCGACTCCATCGGAGCGATCCCCGCCCCACAGGCCGGGTTGCCAACACAGGTCGGCATAATCCGGATATCGGCATAATGCGCCTTATGCCGACATCGGCATAAGGCGCACAGCGTCCGCGGCTTCATCTCCGGCAGCCTCGGCAAGAAAATGCGCCTCACCGTCGAGTCCCTCAAGACGCCCGAAGGCGCCCGCGCGTACCGCATCGCCGCCAAGTAGCAAGGTCCTCTCCCAACGCCGCTGGCCTCAGTCGCCGGCGGCGTTTCTGTTCTTTAGCTCTTCGTTAATTGCCGCGAGCCGTTCCTGGACTAATTGTTCTCTGAGCTTACATTCGCCGCTCCTGACATACTTGCCGTTCAGTTTTTCAATCAGCCGAACTTCCATCTCGGCCAACTCCTTCCGGACTTCGGCGAGCAACGCGCGGCTTTGAAGGCTCACGTATGTGGCGATCAGCCCGGAGAGCAACCCGATGCCGGGTATTAGAAGTTGGAGAATTTGTTTTTCCATGGAAGCCTTTCAAGGATGCGCAACTCGGCCGACCAGTCCGAAAGCGCCAAACACAAGCCCTGCACGTCTGGGTGTCCCGCCCGCTGCAGGACTTCGACAGCCGCAATCTCCTTGCGGCAACGTTCGATTCACGCTGCTACTCCAAGCCGCTCGGCTGCGATCTCAGCATACTTTCGTCCATCGCCTTCGAGCGTCGCCTCTTTGCCGGAGAACTCGTGAAATCGGCGCGCGATCACGTCGCAGTACCTCGGCTCGAGCTCGATAATCCGTGCCTGGCGACCGGTCTTCTCACAGGCAATCAGCGTCGAGCCTGAGCCGCCGAACGGATCAAGCACAGTGTCCCGGCTCTTGCTGCTGTTGCGAATCGCTCGCTCGACCAACTCCACAGGCTTCATCGTCGGGTGAAGGTCGTTGGCGACCGGCTTCTTCACGAACCAGACATCCCCCTGGTCGCGCGCGCCGCACCAGAAGTGGTCCGTGCCGCCCTTCCAGCCATAAAGGATCGGCTCGTACTGACGCTGGTAGTCCGCGCGCCCCATCGTGAACGTGTTCTTCGCCCAGATGATGAACGTCGACCAGTGACCGCCCACCTCGGTGAAGGCACGGTAGAGCGTGTGCAGCTCTGAGGAGGACATGCAGATGTAGACGGCACCCTTCGTGACAGTCAGCAAGTTTGTGCAAGCGTCACGTAGGAACGGCCCGAAGTCTGACCCCAGATTGTCATTGGTGATCTTTCGGTGCTTCTTCCTCAAGTTGTCCTTCATTGAGGAGCCGTAACTCACCCCATACGGTGGGTCGGTGAAGACCATGTCAGCCAGGCCGCTGGCGAGGACCTTCTGGACGGCATCAATCTGCGTGGCGTCACCGCAGAGGAGTCGGTGTTCGCCCAGCAGCCACACATCACCGGTGACCGTGACAGCCGTCTCCGGCATCTCCGGGACGGCATCGTCGTCCGTGTTGCCGGCGACGAGCTCATCGGGTTCGCGGAGCAAATCCTTCAGTTCGTCGTCGCTGAAGCCGATGAGGTCCAGATTGAAATCCTCTTCGCGGAGAGACTCCAGCTCGACGCGCAGCATCTCTTCGTCCCATCCGGCGTTCAGCGCCAGCCGGTTGTCGGCCAAAACAAGAGCGCGCCGTTGTGTTTCAGTGAGATGATCAAGGACGATGATCGGAACTTCGGTCATGCCCAGTTTGCGAGCGGCCAACAGGCGTGCGTGGCCGGCGATGACGATCCCATCGGCACCGGCAAGTATCGGGTTCGTCCAGCCGAACTCGGCGATTGACGCCGCGATCTGGGCGACCTGTTCGTCACTATGCGTGCGCGCATTCCGGGCGTAGGGAATCAGTTTCTCCACCGGCCAGCGCACCACCTGAAGGTCCGTCATGGTTTAGTTCCCGTTATGGGGGCCCCAACGCGAATTTTGTTCTCGTTACAGGAATTCATGCGGCGACCTTGAGTCCGACGGCCTTCAGCAGGGCGTCCAGATCGTCGCAGAGGCGTTGGTAGAGGCGATCGAGTGCGCAGCGTCTTTCCTCTGGTAGTGCGCGATCGCCGCGGAATGGAGTCAGCAGGCCCGCGGTGAGAGGTGCGTAAATGCGCTCGAACAGTTTCAGAAAAGTCACGCAGATCGAGTAGCCCTTGCCGACCAGTTGATAGCGACGCGAGTGCGGGATCCTTTCGACCAGACCCTTGGCCCGCAGCTTGGAGAGGTCATAGCGGAACGACGCCAGCGAGTATTGCGATTCGGTCATCCCAAGAGCATCCAGAGCGGGATGATAAAGATCGGCGGTGGTGAACCGGCCGCTGGCGGCGACGTTGGCGAAGCGGACGAGGGAGTGCACGACGGCCAGTTGTCGCGGGTGATCGAGTTTGAGTCCTGGTATCCGCCTTCCGCTGGGGAGGATGGTTGGCTCGGCCAATTTCCGGAGTTGCCCTCGGTCGATGAAGGTCTCCAGGACATCCTGCTGCACGTCATGGTAGTGGTCGATGATCTCCGACATCCTTTTGCGAAGATGAGGAAGGTTCTCGACATCCTTGTTGACGCCGTAGTCGTAAACGTTATTGGTGGCTGGTTCGGTTCTCAGCATGCGGTCGTCGCGGACGTACTGTTTGGCGAAGCCGTGGCCGTAGTGACTGCGGATTACAGGATTGGGCAAGTCCAGATCTTCGATCACCGTCTGCAACTTCCCCTTGTACTCCTTGGTCACTTTGCGGCCGAAGATCATGGTGATCTTCTTGGGCTGCCCAATGGTGCGATTCAGGTCCAGCAGTCGTTCGGTGAGTTCGTCGACTGCGGCGCGGCGATGGAAGATGAGGTTGTCACAATACTCCACCTGCGCGAAGAATAGACGGTGCTGACAGCCAGCCTGCTTTCGTTCCCAGTCGGAGATGAAGGGAGTGAAAGCCGCCAGCCACTTCTGTCCGCACTTCAGCAGGTCCTGGGTGGTCAGCGAGTCGGCCAGTTCCTGTAGGCGAGCCGGATTGGCGCACCTCAGAAAGGCGTTGGTGCACTGCTGGAAATCGATTCCCTCTTCCCGCATGCGGATCGCCAGCCAGTGATGCTGATTGAGGCAGACCCGCGCGGAGAAGGGGAAATAGGGACACATGCGGACGAACATCCGTCCCCAGCGCGAGTCGTTCAGGTAGAAATTAAACTGGTTCACCCAGCGTTGTTTATACTCCAGGTGGGGGCTGTCGTTGTCGCGATCCCCAATGGCCACCAGAATGCGAGCCGGTTCCCGCGCTTTCACGATCGCCACCACCTGGTTGGGCTTGGCGTCGTCGAAGTACGGGTCCAGGAGCCGATCGCGCCGGCTGTCGTCACCGGTGCCATCGGGTTCGAGAATCGGAGCGCCCCACTTTTGCGAACGGTTCTTCAGCCAATGCTGAAACTGGTCGGCGATCTCCGTCAAGGTTCTTCTGGTCACCCGCTTTCCCTCACGGTAGGTGTTGAAGAAACCGAGCACCCGCTCGGGTTGTTGGAACGGCTGGATCAGGCCGTTGAGCAGCAGTCGGTCAAAACACCGGTAGCCGAACTGGATGCTATTCTTGTGGTGCTTAACGAAGGCGTTCATGGCGCACTCCCGTGTGGTGGAATACCAGGAGATTAGCGCCATGAACGCCTGCGATCTATGGCCCTATCGAAACCAGCGCGGACATTCCACGATCTGCTGGTGTGGCGGAAGGCGCATGGATTCGTGTTGGAAGTCTACGCGCTCACCGCGACGTTTCCCAAGTCCGAAACATACGGTCTAATGTTGCAGATGCGTCGTGCGGCGGTATCCATCCCGGCCAACATCGCGGAAGGATTCCGTCGTCGTGGCAAAGCGGACAAGGCGCGATTCCTGAATATCGCCGAGGGGTCCGTCGAAGAATGCCGGTATTTTCTGATCCTCACCCGGGACCTTGGGTATGGTGATACCCAAAAGTTGTTCATAGCCTTGGAAGAAGTCAGCAAACTCCTCGGCGCCTACACCGCCACTATTCTGGCTTCTGACTCCTGACTCCTGACTTCCATATCCCGAAGGGATATCAAGGGCGAAGCCCTTGGCTAGTTGGTTGAGCGGATTTCTGGAACAGACCGAGCGTGTTGTGAAGCGCAACGATCTGGTTGATCATCGGTACGATTAACGTGACCAGCTTCTCCCAGCTAAACTTGGCGCTGAGATCGGTGCCGGCATCGTAAGCGGACTTGATCACGTCGAGTACCAGGTCGAGTTTCTGTTTCCCCTGCCCCGGCAACGGAATGGCTTCTTCAACGGCCTTGACAGCAGCCAACAGCACCGGCAGGAGGTTCAATGCGATGAGGAGCGTGTTCATTGGTTTGCTTTCCACAAAAAGGTCCGGGGCGACACAACTACCGCCGCCCCGGTTCGGAGGAGAAACTAAGCGGTCGGCTTCGGCTGTGCCTGATTCACCACGTTGGCGATCGACGTAGTTGCGGTGGCCAGCGCCTGGACGATCTGCTGGAGCGTGGCCAGCACCGGAGTGATGGTGGCGTCCACTTGCTTCGCAACCGCCGCGGCGACGGCCTGGGCATCGACGCCCACGCCGGCGGCGCTCACGTCGGTAGCGCGGTTGGCGGGAACAGCGCCCGCGGTCAGGTTCATACCGGCGCCGCTGGCCACGGGATTCCAGAACGAGTCGTGAGCCAGGTTGTTCAGCTCGATACTGCGCTTCCCAACCATGTTGGCCGTCTCGACAGCGTTCTGCAGGGCCTGCGACGCGATCTGGTTCAGCCGCGTCTGTTCGGTCAACGCCTGGCGCGCGGCCTGGATGTCCAGGTCTTGGTAGACGTCGTAAGTGCGCTTGATGTTGGCGTAGGTCACCCGTTGGTTTTCGTTGTGGGTGGCGCCGCCAGTGGCATTGACGGCCTTGAAAGATTCGTCCGAACCAGTCTCGAACTCGCGTTCGCCCTGGTTCGGAGTAGCTACTTCGGGCATAGTGATTTTCTCCTTGTCAGTTGGTTTGTGCTGAGTGTTTGCCGCTACCGCGCGGCGCCTTTGGGTGCGTAGCAAGGCATGCCGTTTGGTTTTCGGCGGATCGACTTCGCATCACGAAGCCGTAGATCGCCGTCAGCGCCGCTCACGCCGCGCTGCGCGGCAATGTCGTTGAACTTCTCTCCGGTCACGAGCACCGGCTCGGTGCTGGTCAGGTGCTCGATCCGGCGCAGGATCACATCGCAGTACGCGGGACTGATCTCGATGCCGTACCCGGCGCGATCGACCACATGCGCGGCGGCCATCGTGGTCCCACTTCCCAGAAACGGATCGAAGGCGATATCGCCGGCGTCAGAGAACGCTTTGATGAAGAACTCAGGGATGGCGCGGGGGAACGGAGCCGAATGGCTTCCCTGGCTCGATTCCGTTTTCGCGTCGATGACATTCGAAGGCCGTGCGATGCCGGCGTAACGCCCATCTTCGTCCCGGCTGCCAGGCTTGCCTGCGGCGTCACCTCGCGCGCCCGTCCCGAGCAACCCGCTCCCGGAAGTCGACTTCGGGTTGTCAGGGGAGTAGTCAAAGCAATCCTCCGACCGATGGCCGACGGCGTAGGGGTGGAACTTGATAGTCTCCGCCCGGCTGAAATGCGCGATCGGTTCCCAGGCGTTCTTGAAGCGATTGTTCCATCCTCCGGGCACGCCGTTGTCGGTCTTGCGCCAGCAGAATTCATCAACGAAACGCCAGTCCCACTCGCGTACGTGGGCAATGAATAGGTCCTTCACGTACAGGTGCCGCTGGCCGTCCTCGGCGTGCTCCTTGATGTTCAGAAAGTACGAACCGTCGGCTGTCAAAACCGTGGCGAGGGCGGCCGCCACGTCGCGGTACCACTTCACGTAATCCTCGGGCGCCACCGGGCGGAAACCGCTCGCCGGATCGTACTCGCGCCGAGTCGCGTAAGGCGGCGACGTCACTACGACGTTGGCCCTCCGGCCATCGAACAACTTCCCGACCACTGAGGTGTCCCGACAATCGCCACAGATTAGCCGGTGCGGTCCGATCAACCACAAGTCGCCAGGCCGCGTAACCGGCTCGACCGGTGTATCTGGAATTTCTTCCTCGGTACCTTCGGGCGCAGCAGCAGGAGTATCCTCGTCCGCGAACATTCCGGCCAGTTCGGCTTCCGAAAAACCGAGCAGGTCGAGTGCAACGTCCTGCTCCCGAAGTTCCGCCAACTCGATCCGGAGAGCATCTTCATCCCATCCCGCCAGGTCCGAAAGCTTGTTGTCCGCGATTAAGTAAGCGCGCTTCTGCGTCTCGGAGAGGTGATCCAACACCACCACTGGCACTTCCGCAAGTCCTAACTTGCGCGCTGCCAGCAACCGGCCATGGCCGGCGACAACGCCGGAACCGGAGGCCACCAAGATTGGAGAATTGAATCCAAACTCGGCGATGGATGCCGCGATCTGAGCCACTTGCGCAGGCGAGTGCGTCCGCGCGTTCCTCGCGTAGGGCACCAGCCGGTCAATTGGCCAGAGTTCGAGATGCCGCGCCATCGCGGGCGCGATAGATACGGGGTTGCTCATTGGAGGGTGACTTGGGAATTTCCCAAGTGGGTCTTGCCGACCTTGGCGGTCACGCCAGTGTCAACCAAACTGTCAACCTGTCAACCAGAAAAAACGCACTATCGCTAGCCTCAGCGTGCAATCGGGTTACCCTCAAAAAATCTTATGGTTCCGAGGACCCGACGGAGATCGAATTGCACGGCCCGAGGTCGCTTGCGTCCCCTGTTGCCCCACACGCCCGGCAACGGAACCGTTCGCCGGCGTCGTGGTAGCCGGTCTGCCGACAGACGCCGAAGTCGTACTCCTCGATGGCTACTTCGGCGCTGCCGCATTCAGGACACATCGAAGACCTCCAACCTGGCGCGGAATACTCAGTTTGAAGAACGCACCGCGCACCTTGGCGACATAGCGAGCACCGATCTGTTTCTTGCGCTGTTTCACTTTGCCAGGCAATCCGTCACAACTTGTAGGAAGACGCCTCGAGTCGTGAACGGCACACCGTCCTCATCGCGACGATCGAGCCGCCGAAGCTTCCAGCAGCGGCCGTGCTCCAGGTTCTCGATGAAGCTGTACCGGGTGCCGGGGTTCGCCTGGGCCTGCACCGGGTTGCTTCCGTCTTCCCGAAGCAACCAGATCGCCTTCAGATGCCCCTTGCGCCCATACGAGGGCTTCACGTAGCCGCCCGTAAGGAGGCGCTTTGCCGCTTCCAGCGTGCGAAAGCCGAGCGACCTGCCGTCGGACGCGTAATAAGGGATCAACTTTTCCTGCTTCATTTCGGACACTTCGAGTACGACAAGGAAGGGAGGGAGTTTTATGAGAGTCCCGTCTCTCGGTTCCACATGTTGGGGAGTCCTTCGGAGGGTGCGCCTTGCGCTCGCCTATCGAACAGTGCCTTCACTGGAAATATACGCGAAACACCGGAAAAGCGTCCGGTCGCGCGTCAAGATTTCTCACGGGAGATGCGCTTGATCCATGGCTGATCCACATCCGGGTTGTAGAAGCGCGACCGGTGTTCTCGTGGCGGTGGCCCCACGATCTCGATCGCCTGGCGCGTGACTTCACCGATGCGATCCCGTAGTCCGACGTAGCAGACCAATCCGTAATCCGTGGCTAATGGCCGTTTGTGGTATCCGTCGTGTTTGTAGAGCCGGTCAAGACTCCAGCCGAGATCAAGCGCGTTGTCACGGATTCCATCAACGAGGCGGATGGCACGCTTGATCCTCTGGTCGTCACGTGCCGGAGGATCGAGGCGGTCGCTGTCCGCTTCACCTCTGGGCGGAACGTACACCCTGGGTTCCGACGTCCTGATGGCCACGATGATTGCCTGGGGTCCGAAGTGATGCAACGCCCATGCCTCGACCTGCTGGAAGCGGTCGCACAGCTCGTCGTAGGCACCACGGTCGATGCGGCCAGCTCCCAATGCTTCCTTCACGAGAGCCAGCTTGCTGCGGAGCCATGCGAAGTACTCGGGATCGAGGCGACGGTAGGCGGTGTCATTGATCTGGACGTCACGGCAGAACGACGATGGGGAGTTGGTCTTCCAGAAGCCCAGATCGGTCGCCACGTAGATGGCCTCGGCCTCGCTGGGACTTTTTGCGTACTGGGTTGCGAGGGGTAAGCTCATTGTTTTCTGCTTTTTGCAGCTAGAACGTTTTTTGCGTACTTTATTCTTTTAAGAACTCTCAACACTCTCTCTACTGCCATGTAATAAAAAGAAACTATTCAAGGGGGTCTTTACGAACTAAACGAACTCTACTCAAAAAGCTGACTTCAAAGGCACTTGCTGTCCGCAATAAGTACGAATTAAGCTCCCTCCCCTTCCGGAGAGACCTCTTTCCAAACGGCGAACCACCTCTCGATCGGCCGGCCTGACGTCTTCTCCCTCGCAAACCGGGCGAGCCCCGCGTTGGCCAGGACATTGAGTGCGCGCCCGATTTCGGTACTACTCTTGTTGCGATCGAAGATCGCGCCGATCTCCGTCCGCGTCAGTCCAGCTCGGCTACCGCGGAGTGCTCGGAGGATCTCGTCGGCGGTTGGATCACCCAGCGCATCGCCGAAGATGTGCTTGGCCGAGTCTTCGCAGTATCGCCACACCTCCAGCGCGGCAACCAGGTGCTCCCATCGGATCTCCGCGGCGCAGTCGAGAAGCGCGTAGATCAGGGAGAGCCGCAACACTTGCGCGGCGCCACGCGCGACGACCGCTCCGTACAACCCGAACTGATCTTTGGTGAGCTCCCGATATGCGCCGACGTCAGGCATGATGTTGTGGCCCCAGAGGTCGGCCGCGTTCCCATCCCGCGACACGGCCTGGAGGTTTTCAGCGTGATAGCAGACTCGTTGGAACGCGCTTTGGAGTCCGGCAAAATCGACCGTCCACATCCGGCCACCCTCCGGCAAGCACTTCGACCGCCGGGAGCACGCCCAGAGGAAGCGGTTCGCGAGGCCATTGTCAGCTTCGTTCGAGAGCATGCCCCGCAGCAACTCCTCCTTCGTGATGTTGCCGATGATGCTGATGTGCTGGTTGGTGGAGCGTGCCGGGCTGTTCTTGGTCAGGGATGCGAGGAAATCGCGATCCCAGGCATCGCGGAGGACGACCGACAGGGTATTGCCCTCGCGGCGCATCACCTGCAACGCGCCGAAGAACTCGGACTGCTTCACCAGGAGGCGTTTGTCGCTGACGCCCTCGTCGACGCAGACCTCCTGGAACTCGGCCTCCTGCCCGCGCTTCTTCACTCGTTCCCGCTTGTAGATGGGATCGCGAACCGCCCAGATCAGTCCTTCACCGCTCGCCAGTCCGGATTGGTTCGACCTGAGCCAGGTCTCGTCCACACCACGGAAGAACATTTCCACCGGACCTTGTGCGCTCCCTTTCCGTCCGGCGGCGGTCGGGCCGACGCCTACCGCGAACAGATTTGTGTAGTGCTTGTCGCCGCCCGCCCAGACGAATGCGTTCCGTCCAATGACATTGCCGGCGTAGACCAGGAACAGAATGAGCAGCCAGTTGGGATCAGCCTCCGTGTGCGGCTCTACCAACCGGACAAACTCGCCAGCGAGGCCGTAATGGCCTTCGATGCCGATTGGTGCGGGCCATGGAACGGTGACTTGAGCGCCGTAGAAACCGCCAATCTCGCTCTCACGTTCCTGCGCGGCCGCCTCGGCCACCCATTCGCGGTCGGTCTGCCCGTAGTCTGGTTCGAAGAGCTTGCGGAAGTCGCGCCATCGGAGGTGGCGGCAGCTATTGTGGAGGCACCTGAAGCCAAGGCGGCCGTCGGCGCTTTCGAAGACCGCCGCGTCGGGCGCACGGTGGGTCGGATCCCAAGGGCATTCCTCCAGAATGAGCTTCCGCCCGCCCTGGTACGACTGCGCTGCACGGAAACGGATGCCATGTTTTTCGAGAAATCCTTGCAGATCGAAACCGAAGGCACCTCGTCGCGGCGGCATCGTGTAAACGCGAGCCTGGCAGGCGGGTTCTGCCGGCACCTCGCCCGCAAGCCCCTCGAGTAACTCGCATGGCACGACGGCTGGTTCTTCCGGCGCCTGGATGATCCTGGAAGCCCGATGCGGCCGCTCTGCCGTGTCGTCCCCCTTGCGGGAGGTTGTACCGTATGCTTTGAAAATGCGTGACGCGTTGAACGTTGTCTCATCCACCGCGACGTCGGCAGTGCTGTAGCGCGCGCTCAACGCACTGAGACAGCGTTTCAGCAGGTCGGTAGTCTCCGGGTTGTTTGGCAGATCCACACGATAGAGGAGGTGAGCGCCGTTACCACTATCGGCGAAGATCGGCTTCGGCCAGCCTTGAGCCACCAGCGCTGCCGCGATCTGCACTGCCAGTTCCAATGCCTGCTGGTGCTCGGCATCGCTGCTGGAGATGCCTGTGGGACGCCGAGGATCCAGGTCCACCGGCAACCAGCGTCGACACAGAATGTCGGCATCGGAGGTGGTCGCCTCAGCGTAGAGCTTCAGCTTCTGGTTGGCCCGCGCCGCTAACGCCGGGTTAACGGGATTCAGCGTCCAGTAGATCCCCGGCCACTTATTCTCCTCCAGGCGGGTCATGGCGGACACGAGCTCGCCGCAGCCCGAGAAATAGCCGGAGATTGTGCGGTAGCGACCCGCCTTGGGAACGCGAACCTCCACGACGTCGCCAGGCCGGAACAGGATGCCCACTGCCCGGCGGATCTCGACCAGATCTTCATCCGGATTGACTGCCTCAACTTCGGGTTCGGTTTCGCGGGATTGCATGAGTGCCTCGCTGTGCTGAGGAAGCTCGGTTGCGGGCGCGCACGGCGTTGACGGCCTGAAGTCGAAAAGGCGGACTCTGTTGGCTCGCCATGGCCGGCGCGGCCCACAACAGAGTCCGCCTCGCGGTCGTCTGGTTGTCTGGCTTCGTGCGGGGACAGTTCTCCCCCCACTGAAAACATACGCGGAAAAGCGGAAAAGCGTCCGGCTCCGGAAGGGCGTCAATTCTCGCTGTTCCGCGATCTGGTAGCCTTGTCGCTACGAAACATGGCCGACAGCCAGGAGAGATCAGCCGCAGAAATCTGGAGGCAGAGGCGAATCCCGGTCATCTATCGCCGCGGGCGCGGAATGCCGCTGATGGTGAAGCTTCCGTTCGCACCGGACAATTTCGATTGGCTCCGGAACGACAACCGCAGCAAGCCGGAATATGACAAGCAATACAAGTGCTGGTACGTCCCGAACAGTTGGTTCGACGACTTGATTCGACGGCTACTGGAGAGATTTGGGCACGTCTACGTCATTCAGCCATTTAGGGCTCTTGAGCAATGTGCACCTGCCTGCTGGAACGCCACGGGATTCGAGTGCGAATGTTCCTGTATGGGGCAGAACCACGGGTCTTCCGCTCCAGGCAAATGGTGGGTCATATCGGACACTTTCGCGTTGCGTTGGCATGACCGCGAACTGGCTTGCCGCCTTCTCAAGCGCGGCCCGTCACACCCCCAGCCGGTCACCTGATGAGGCGACTATCGGAGAGAACTCGATAGACGATCTCCTCATGCCGGCAGAATAGGGGAGTCGCTCAGCAGAAACGACAGGAAGGTGTTACGCCGGTCAACCTGGCGCTTCCGCGCGCAATGGTGAATCCCCCAGTGATCGCCGAGAATAATCGCCGAATGCTGCGCGCGCGTCACCCCCGTATAGAGCAGGTTGCGGTGATGCTGGAACTCGTGCGACTTGTGCGTGATGACGATGGCGCAGGGGAACTCCGATCCCTGGCACTTGTGAATGCTCAGGCAGTAGGCAAGTTGAAGATCCTGCCACTCCGAGGAGTGGCGCTCCACACTGACCACGTTGCCGTCGAAATCCACGACGATGCCGCCATCGGAGAGGACATCGGTGACGAATCCGATCGTTCCGTTCATGACGCCCGTCTTGTAGTTGTTGCGGGTCTGGATCACCTTATCGTGGAGCAGGAAGGCGGGCGGTGCGTTCTCATCGCCTTCCGGCGGCCGCGCGCCGTAGAGTTTCCACTGGATGAGTTGCTGGAGGTCGATATTGAGCGAGCGCGTACCGATCGGCCCCTTGTGCGTTGGCGACAGCACCTGCACGTCCTTAACGATGTCGAAGCGCAGCCGCTCCGTCAGAACCTTCTCGAACAGCATGAGCAGAAATCGACGCACCTCCATAGTGTCTGAGAACTGGTCTGCGACGTACCAGGGACGACGGCCATGATCTTCGCAGTCGCTTGTTGGAGGCACTTCGCCCTCCAGGATAGCGGCGCAGTTCTCCTTGAGTTCACCGGCCTGGCGCATCACCTTCGGGAGAATCACCGTGGGGACCCCCCGCGACTGGATCAGGTCGCGCAGCACATTGCCCGGCCCGACTGGTGGCAACTGGTTGTGATCGCCAACCAACAGCAAGGCGGTTCGGCTGGAATCGATGGCCTGGAACAGCCGCCAAGCGAGGCGTACGTCGACCATCGAAAACTCATCCACGATCACTACGCCGGCTTGGATGGGATTCCCTGGGCCGACGTGAAACTCGTGTCCGTCGAATTGCAGGAGCCGGTGAATGGTCTGTGCGGGCTGTTCCACCATCTGCTCCATCCGCTTGGCAGCCTTTCCCGTGGGGGCAGCCAACTCTACCCGAAGGCCCTTATCCCGACAGATCTCAACCAGCGTCCGGATGGTAAAAGTCTTCCCAGTGCCAGCGCCGCCGGACAGCAAGGATATGCGGCTGCCCAGCGCCGCTGCCACCGCATCGCATTGTTGCGGATTCAGACGTGGCTCGTAGCGGAGTGCCAGAGCTTTCGCATCGGCGACATCGCTGAAGTGTGGATTCGGCTCACCCGCGCGAAGAAACGCGCCCGCAAGATCGCGCTCTATCTGCTCGATTTCCGGCTTCGCCACCACCAAGCGCTCGTAAGGTGACGCCACCAACTCGTTTTCTCGGATCAGATCCTCCAGGTGGCGTTCAATGATCTCGCGGCTGTCCAACGTGTCCATCACCAGCAGGAGATTGGCGCGGTCGAGCAGATCCTCATACTCCACCCAGCAGTCGCCGTCTTCGAGCGCCTCATCAATGCAATACATCAGGCCGGCGCGAATGCGTCCAGGACTGTCCTTCGACGTGTTCATCCTCCGGGCGGCTTTGTCGATCCGCTTGAACCCCATACCAGGCACGGCCTTGACCAGCAGGTAAGGGTTCTCTTCCAGCATCGACACGACACTGTCGCCGAACTGCTCGATCAGCGCCGTAGCCTGCCTGTGAGTCAGCCCGTAAGCAGCCAGGTGCGTGGCCGCCGCGTTCCGGTTCCTGTTTTCGATCCACGCCTGGCGCACGGCGTACACGGCGTCCAGCGACAACTTCGCCACGTGGGCGATCGCCTCCGGGTTGTGCGTGATCGTCTCATTGAAATTGCCGGCGAACTCCTCGGCGATCAGCGCCGCCTTCGCGGGACCGATGCCCTTGAAGTCGGGGTGATTCGCCAGGTAGCGCGCCAAGCCGTCCGCGTCGATCTCCAAGTCCAGGCAGACACCGGCCACCTTAAACTGCCGCCCGTACTTCGGGTGCTTGTGCCAGCAGCCGCGGAGCACCACCGGATCGTTCTCCTTCACATAGATCGGGCCGGCGAATTTCACCGTCGAGTTGTCCGCCAACCGCAACAAACCGGCGGCGAAGCCGTCGTTGGAGAAATACAGCGTTTCGATCAAGCCGCGGACCGTGACTGCTGAATCGGCACTCTCCCTTCTCCTCATGCGCGGGTTCTCTCGAAAATCCGGACAAGGTATGCTTCAACGAACCGGGCCGCGGCCTGCCGGTTGGAACAGAAGAACACCGGGATGCCAAAGTCGATGGTGATCGCCGCGATCGTGCCCAGCAGAGCGTTGGGGTGGGCGGCGCTCCGGTATCGGCCGCCAAGGACATCCATCAGATTGCCCTCGACTATGACCGCGGCGGAGGCATACCCGCGGAGGCGCTCCAACTCCCGGTAGAAGCGGGGACGGTCGTGAATGACAGTGGATACGAAGTCGGGCAGGGACTTCCGTTCAACAGCTACTACCGCTTCCATCCCCTCGATCGAGTAGTCGCCTGCAGGCAGCGCCCGGCGAATGACACGAACTCGCCGGGCGTCGAAGCCGTACGGCTCTTGCTCACGTGTGTCAGCCACGATGGGCACCAGAGGTCGGCTAGAAAGGGACATCATCATCCCCAGCGAGGCCTTTCACAGGTTTCATCGCAGGCTCCGTCGTAATGCGGCGGTTGAAGAAGATGTTCTCGTTGTCGCCTTTGGTCTTCTTGGTCACCTCGAGCTTCACGTCGAGCAGTTTCCTCAGGTGCTTCGGGAGGTCCGATAACTTGTCGAGATCGAGCCCGCAAATGTGCAGATCTGTCTTCAGGTACTTCAGCGTGTTCTGAGTGATCACACTGTTGCGCCACATCACCCTGTTCACCAACCTTGGTGCGATGATGCGCAGCGTCCACGTCAGCATGGGATTACCTGTGGTCTGCGCTTCCTTCAACTCGACCTTCTCCACCTGGACCTGGTATTTGCCATCGGGAACCGGATCCATCTCGCTGCGGTCGTCCGGTTGCTGATTTCGAAAATCGTTGTCGAACTGCGCGAGGTCAATCGTTCGTCTGGCCATCAGTCGTTCTCCTTGTGCGCCGGTCAAAACCGGCATGGTGTAGTGAATGAAAGAGTCATACGTTGAAGGGTTAGCGACCCACGACGGCCCCGAGTCCTGCGGAGCCGCCCGTAAGGGCGACGCCGAAGCGTG
>JADLBG010000022.1 GCA_020847895.1 Bryobacterales bacterium | reverse complement strand
TCAAGTCGTTGGTGAAGGCCAGGTTCGGAAACTGGTTCAGGCCCGGAAACTGGAAGTCGCCCACGGGGTAGTTGCTGAAATACCGCGTGTAGGCGAGTCTTCCCTCGTTAAACATAGTGGGAGAGAACGTGTGGATGTGAGAGAGCGAGGTGACATAGGAGTTGACCGGCGAACTGCTGAAGAAGGCCGGCAGGGTGGCCGTGTTGTCGATGGACCGCTGGTTGTTGCCTACCAGCCGGAAGCGGAACTGATCCTTTTCTGAAAGGTTGTAATCCACGTTTCCGAGGTAGTTGTAACTGTTGATGTAGAACGGGGCGACGATGGGTAGAATCCCGATGGGGATGTCCTTTCCGCCCACCGGGGTGGCGCCGGATGCGGTGGGCGCCACGGGAACATACTGTTTGAACACATTCCAGTTCGTCTGGCTGATGCCGGGCATCTGGTCAATCAAGGCGACGCCCGCGGCCGTGGGGGCAAAGACAGCGCTCGCGGGCGTACCGGCCTGCCCGTAGGGGATGTACTCGAAGTTGCCGAAGTAGAACAGCTTGTCCTTCTGGATGGGCCCGCCAATCGTCGCGCCGAGGCGGTTCTGGTCCAGGCGCTGCCGATCGCTGATGCCCTGGCGCTTGAAACTGGCGTCGAGGGCATTCAAATCCCTGTTCTGAAAGTATTCGTAAATGGAGCCATGAAGTTCGTTCGTGCCGCTCTTAGGCACGACGTTGAACGTTCCTCCGGAATTGTTCCCGAATTCCGGCGACATCATGTTCTGGATCAGCGTGAATTCGCCTGTCGCTTCATTCGAAATGGTGGCGATGGGACCGGTGACGTCACGGCGGTTGTTGTCGATGCCGTCAATCACGAAATTGTTGTTCGTCGGGCGCTGTCCGCCCACCGAAGGGCCAATGCCGTATCCGACGCCGCCCGAGGAAGCTACGCCGGCGCTGAGGAGGGACAAGTTGATGGCGCCGAGGTTGTTGAAACCGCTCACATTGCTCGCCATGTTCAATTGCATGGCGGCCTTGCTGTCATAGGTGGAAGCCAGTTGCGACGTTGTAGTGTCGATCAACGGCTGGGATTCCGTCACATCAATCGTAGTGGTCACTTCACCCACCGCCAAGCGCACGTTTGCGGTGAGGGTACGGTTCAGCTCCACCACTAACCCTTTGATCTGCCGCCGGGCGAAACCTTTTGCCTCGGTGGTGAGTTGATAGTTGCCCACAAGCACGTTGTCAAAGCGGTAGGCGCCGGTTGGATCTGTTTCCGTCACTTTCGCAACATGGGTATCCACGTTGGCCAAGGTGACCTTCGCGCCGGCGACGGCCGCGGCAGTGGGATCCGTGACCACTCCCACGATGTTGCCCGCGGCCGCCTGAGACCAGGCACGCGGAGCAGCCAACGCCAGGAATATCACGGGGAAAAGAAAGAGTGAAACACGTCGAGAAGGCAGAGCCTCCACACAAAATCGCATAAGATTACCCCTTCGTTCCGAGACTGGAAGTCTCACGCCAAAGCGAAATCACGCGCAGATGGACTGTTGTTCCGTATGCGCATTACCGCAGAATTTACGTTTTGTGCTCTCGTTAATAACAACGTTTGCGCCGCTGCCCCGGTGACTCCCATCGAGAGGGTATTCCGGGGCGTAACAAGTTGGTAGGCGCGGGCGCCCTTGACACCCGTCCGCGCCGCCGCTACAAATGAGCGTGCACACACGGATTGACTTCGGCTATCCCTGGTTCGTCATCTACGGACACCTGCTGGTTGCCGTTCCCGCTGTTCTCCTTACGCTGCTCGCCTGGCGGCGCCGGTGGCGCAAACCGATCCTTGTCTCTCTCGGCGCCGCCGCACTGTGGTCAGTGGTCTCTTTCCTCATCATCCGCTTCGGAATCGACATGAACGGGCGCATGCCGCTGCCTACCTCCGCCTTCCTCGCCTCGGGATCGGGAAAGGTGCTGGACATGGGGGCAGGCTCCGGCCGCTCCGCTCTGATGGTTCTGGAAGCCCGCCCGGGCACTACCGTGGCCGCGCTCGACAGCTTCGGCGCATCGTACGTGAGGCATTTCGGCGGCAGCGGCAGCAGTGAACAGATTATGGAACAGGGCCGCCAGCGCCTTCTCTCCAACCTCCGCGCCGCGGGCGTTGAACAGCGAGTCACCATCCTGCCCGCCGATATGCGCCAACTTCCCTTCGAACAAGGCAGTTTCGATGCCGTTGTCAGCGCCTATGCGATCGACCACCTCGATCGGGCCGGGGTCGTGAAAGCCCTGTCCGAAGCTTCCCGTGTCCTGAAACCCCACGGCGAGTTTCTGCTCATAGTGCTCTCGAATGATTATTGGATGAAGTTCGCCTGGGGACCCATCGCGTTCCACAGCCGCCTTCGAGGCGCGGAGCGATGGATGGAGCTTCTACACGACGCCGGATTGGAGACAACGGAACACGGCGCAAAGCCCGCCACTCTTTACTTTCTCTCGCGCAAGCTCGAGGCGGCGGGCCGGCTCCGTCACGCCGGAACGCCTCTCAGCGCAAATCGGCGTGATATATTCATGTCCTTCGGGTAACTTTGTGAAAGCCGTTTTTCGTCATCCCGAGGGAGGAATTCTTGCCGCACAAATTGTTAGCTACCTTGCTTGCCGGGGCGCTCGCGCTGCCGGCTCAACAGACTACGCCCGCCTCGAGCCTGGTCAGCCAGGGGGGTGGGCTGAAGATTGTGGTTGTCTCGGGTGAAGGAGCCGCGAATCAGATCCGCACCCGTTCAGCAGTGGCTCCGGTGGTGGAGATACGGAACGACAAGGACCAACCGGTGGCGGGGGCCGATGTCACGTTCCAGTTGCCGCAAAGCGGCCCCAGCGGTTTCTTCAACGGCTGGCTACGGAACCAGACGGTAAAAACGGGGCAGGATGGACGGGCGGCGGCCAGCGGGTATCAGCCCAACGATGAAGAGGGCCGGCTGAACATGAAGGTGACGGCGACTTTCGGCACGCAGACGGCCAGCGTGGTCATTGCCCAGACGAACGTGGCGGGCAGCAGGTCGTCCTCTTCCGCGGCGAAATCGGGCAAGGCGGGCGGCTGGTGGAAGATTGCGGCCGTGGTAGGCGCGGCTGCAATAGCAGGCGGCGTAGTGGCCGCCACGCGCGGCGGCGACTCGACCTCGGTTCCCGCGAAATCCGTGGGGATCACCGCGGGGGCGATCACGGTGGGAGGTCCCCGCTAATGCCGCGTCAAACAACGATTCTGTTGCTGATTGCGGCTTGCGGATTCGCGCAGGAAGGGCGAATTTCCGGTCCGCTTTCCGGGGTGGTGTTCGATGAGCCGACCCATTCCGTGCGCGCGATAGTGGGCGTGCCGGGCGGGAGCTACTTCGGCTCCGCGCTGCTTGCCGGGCTGGAGCGGGCCGCGGTTTCTCCCGATGGGCGGTTCGCCATCGGCCGGCGCGGCGATCAGGTAGTGGGGATGACGCTGGATCAGCCGGAGACAGTACTGGGAGTGGCCGGCAGCCTGTTCACATGGAACCGCACGTCCACGGCTGCTGTTTATCGCGAGGGCGGCCGGCTGATGATCTGGAAGGCCGGCGATGCGGGGGCGCGCGAGGCGGCCGTCTTGCCCGGCGAGGTTACCTCGCTTGTTGTGGATTCGCAGGGCCGGGATGTCTACGCGGCCATTTCCGGGGATGGCATTTACCGCTACCGGGAAAATGAGGACCGCGTGCTGCTCGCTCCGGCGGCCAACGCCGCCTCACTGGCGCTGAGCAGCGACGACGCCACTTTGATGGCCGTGGACCGTGACGCGAAACAGGTATTGGAGATTGACGCGAGGAACGGAGGCTCCACGCTGTTCCCGCAGAACGGCGCCGATCCGGTGGCGGTGGCGCTGTCGAAAGGAACCAACGTCCTGGTGGCGGATGGGGAAGGGAAGTCGGTTTCGGTCTACGACCGCTCCTCGCGCGCTGTTGTCCAGACGCTCGAATTGTCCTTTTGTCCTTCACGGCTCGATGCGATCAGCGACGGCATTTTCGCGCTCAATTGGCGAAACAGGGCCGATGCGCTGGAGATTGTCACGCTTCAGCCACAGCTTGCCGCGTACTTCGTTCCCGCCCCGGAGGAGAACTAGCCCATGGTGCGACAAATTTTCTTTTTCCTGCTCGCGGCTACCGCGGGCCTGGCGCAGACCACGCCCATCCTGCCCTTCGGGCTGCGCTTTCAACAGGGACAGACGCTGACAGCGGTGGGCGACGGGAGCACGCTGCTGCTGCCCGCCGAGGCCATCTCGATGCCCGTTTCCGGCACTCTTTCGATCACTTATCGAGGCGCGGCAGGCTCGAGCGCGAGCATCAATTCCATTGATCTGACGGGATCCCTGGACTTCTCCGTATCGGGATTTTCCGCGGTTCCGTTCAATATCGCGGGCGGCGACACCATCACCGCGAGCATCCGCTATCTGCCGAGTTCCGGAGCGCGAGCCGCCGCCCGATTAACCATCAATTACACCGAAGGCCGCTCTACGTCGAGCTTCAGTCTCAACCTTGCCGGCGTGGCGCCGGACTTCGTGTTCAGCTACACGCCGCCAAGCGGCAACGCGCAGCCGGTTGTTTCCGGCGGCGTGATCGCTTTTGGGCAAGCCGTGATTGATACCACCGCGACAGCCACTGTCGTGATCGCCAACCGAGGCAGCGGCGCGGGCGCCGTGAACACGGTTTCGCTCACGGGGGACGCATTCCAACTGGTGGGCGCGCCGCTTGCCGGAACCTTGGTGGATGGCGGCAAGGACGTTCGTTTCGGGGTGAATTTCACGCCCAAACAGGTGGCGGCTTCCACAGGGTCCGTGGCCATCGCGCTAGTGGACCGGCAGGTGAGTTTCAGCCTCCAGGGAACGGGCGCGACGTCGCAGTTCACCTATGAGTTGATCAGCGGTTCGGGCGCCGCGGTCATTTCGGCTGACAAACCGGTGGCGCTGCCGGATACCAACGTGAACGAGAAGAGCGCGGTGATTATCCGCGTGCGCAACACCGGCAGCGCGGACGGCCGTATTTCCGCGATTTCCGCTTCCGGCGCCGGCATCACGGCAAGCGATATTCCGGCGCTTCCCATAACGCTGACGCCGAACAACGGATTCACTTTCACGCTGACATTCGCGCCCACGCAGGCAGGCAAGGTAACAGGAACGATGCGTATCGGCGCGGATCTGTTCAATCTTTCGGCCAACGCGCTGGGCCCCGTGCTTTCCTACGCCTACATTGTGAGCGGCGTCAGCAGCACGATTCCCGGCGCGGGATCCGTCAATTTTGTCCCCACGCCGGTGGGCAACACAGCCACGCTGCAGTTTCAGATCAGCAATACAGGAACGGCGCAGGGCAACGTCACCAGCATCAGTGTGAACTCGACGGGTTCGGGTTTCGACATCAACGGTGTCGCCGGGTTGCCGGTGACGCTGGCGCCGGGGGCTTCGACGACGTTCAACGTCACGTTCACTCCCACGGTTCTGGGGGCAGCAGCGGGCACGCTCCGTGTGGATGCGCAAACGTTCACGCTCAACGGCACGGGGACATCGCCCGCCCCGTTGCCCGACTACAAATTCGAAGGATCGAGCGGGGTACAGGACGCGCTGCAGCAACCCGCGATCTCCCTGACTCTGGCGTCTGCCTATGCGCTCAATTTGAGCGGCACGCTGACCCTGGCCTTCAATTCGGATGTCTTCGCGAATGATCCCTCGGTGCAGTTCGCCAACGGAGGGCGGACGGTGAACTTCACCATTCCGGCCAATACGACGAAGGCTCTGTTTCCGAACAACGCCACACAGGTGCGGTTGCAGACGGGAACCGTGGGCGGGAGCATCGTGCTTACTCCGAGTTTCGCTACCGACGGGGGCATCAACCTGACGCCGGCCCGCCCCGCGACGCTCAACCTTTCAGTCCCGGCCGGCGCTCCGCGGGCTCTGGGTGTGAGTATCGCCGCGAAAACCTCCACAACTATTACGCTTCTGGTAACGGGCTATTCCACCTCGCGCGCCGTCACGCAGATGGACCTTCAGTTCACTCCAGTGGCAGGGGAAACGCTCTCCACGAAGAGCCTTACGTTGAATGTGGAGTCGGCGTTTGTTTCCTGGTACCAGAACGCGAACTCGCAGCCGTTCGGGAGCCTCTTCACGGCGACCGTTCCGTTGACCTTGACCGGCGAGGTGGTTTCAGCGAGTACAATAGCGGATGCGGTGCAAACCATCGCGGTTACATTAACGAACAAGTCCGGAACATCGTCGCCGATGTCCGTGAATCTGCATTGAGATGCCTATGAACGCGGATCCTGTCCGATCGCTGCTGGTGCGCTGGCCCCAAGGTGAGCCGGCGCACGTGGAACTGTTACATGACGCCGGTATTGAGTTTGTGGTGGAGGACTCGCCGCCGCCGGCATTTGCGGAAGCCCTGGGGAAGGCGGGCATAGGCGTGGTGTCTCCATCCGCCCTCGGCGCCGTGGTGAAAGATGGTTTATGGCCGGGCATCAGCCGCGGGCCGAACGTGGACGGGAGAGGGGATGAGACCGCCAGCGCCAGCCGGGAACCGTGGGTGAACGCCAACGGCTACGAGGTGCAGGTGGAACGCGCCCTCAGCGGTAAGCCGCCGCTGCTTGGCTACCTTCCCAATGACAAAGCGGGACTTTCACCGGAGCGTGTCGTGCCCTTCGATACGCTGACGATCGCGCTGGCCGAGGCGCGGGTGAACGGCGGCAACTACATTCTCGCGCTCGATCCACATTACCGGACGGCCCTGGTGGGCGGTCAGGAGAGAGCGAAGAAGGCCTGGCGCTCGCTGGGGACCACGGCCCGCTGGCTGAAGGAGAACGCGTCCTTATTCGGGCGCCCTGTTCTGCCTACCATCACGATGGTGGTGGACAAATCGGAGGAGACGCATGAATTTGCGAATCTCTTGTTCCGGCGCGGGGCCAGCCCGAGCGTAGTCTCCGTGGAGCGCATTCCGAAGCCCTCGCCGCAGATTCTGGTGGTGTCGGCCGCCGGGTTGAAGCCGGCGCCGGAAGCGGCTCTGGACCACGCCCGGGCCGGGGCCACGGTGATCATTGACTCGGCTCCGGCGCCAGGGTGGAAAAAGGTGAAGCCCGAGCGCGACCGCGATTTCTACAGCCTCGGCAAAGGGCAGGTGCTGGTCTATCATGAACCCGTTGCCGATCCGAGCGAGTATGCGCTCGATGTGATCGATGTGGCCACCTACAAGCGCCGGCCGGTGAGGATATGGAATGCACTGGCGGCCATTGCCATCGCTACTGCCGGGGTTCAGCGCGGCCAGGTGTTGATGCACGTGGTGAACTACGGCTCCGCCATTGACCAGGAAGTGCAGGCGCGTGTGCAGGGCCATTTCACGAAAGCCGCGCTGCTGCGGCCGGAAAGCCAACCCCGTGAACTGAAGGTGTTTCACCGCGGCGCCGCAACCGAGGTCTTCCTGCCGTCCCTGGAGACGGTGGCAACCGTCCGATTCCTTGTGTAAGATGAGAACCATCATGGAACTGTCCCGACGTCATTTTCTCGGCGCTGCCGCTTTGACAGCGGCGGCGAGTCCGTTCGAACTGGCCGCGGCTCCCGCGGCAAGGATGCCGAAGTCGTATTTCGGGGTTCATCCGTTTGTGGAGGAGAACCCGAAAGCAGTGTTCATCAAGCGGACCAAGGTTGCGCACAAGATGGACGAAGCGGCGAAGCTGAGAGAAGGCGTCGCCTTCGCCCGGGAGGTGTTTCAACCGCTGGACGGGCCGCCGGGCATTCCGGTTTCGCACCGGGTGATCCTCAAGCCGAACTTCACCAGCGTCCGTAACAAGCGGCCGAACGAAGAGAACTGGGGCACGGGGACGGATCCGCAGTTCTATGAAGGCATCATCATGGGCCTTAAGGAACTGGGCATCCGCAAGATGCACTTCCTGGAGGCGAACAACTTCCACACGTGGAACTATCGCGGCTTGGCGGATATCAATGACCGTCACGGCGTCGAGATGAACGAGCCCGAGCGCCGCGTCCGCAATTTCGAAGACAGCTACGAAATGACGTGGACGAAGGTTCCTGACCCGGTGGTTTATACCCGCATTCCGCACTATGCTCCGGTGAACGAGCCCGATACGTGGCTGCTCAACATCGCCAAGTGGAAATCCCACGGCATGTGCATGACGCTTTCCACTAAGAATGAGCAGGGTTTGGTGGTGAAGCCGTACGTGCGGTTCTGCCCGGGGTGGAGCATGGTGACGGGAGTGCCCGACTTCATGAAGCCGGACATTCACCCCGAAGTGGAACGCCGCGTCAACCGCTACTTCGAGAATCACCGCAAACTGGGCTATGCCCGCTATGACAGCCCCGCTAAGTTGGGCCCCATGAATCAGGAGCTGTGGGCGCACAAGACCTGCGACAACACCCAGACGCTGAACACCGGCCTGGCCATCATCGAGGGTATCTACGGACGTGACGGCGATGGTTTCGGCATCGGCAACGACTACATGACGAACCTCGTGATGTTCGGTAAGAACAAGCTGCGTTTGGACATGATCGGGATGTACCTGGGCGGCCACGAGCCTGGCGCGGTGAATCTGTTCCGTATCGCCAAGGAGCGCGGCCTGCTCGATACGTTCAATCCCTGGGAAGTGCCGATTTATGAGTGGGTGGACGGACGGGCCGTGCGGCGGCAGTTGTCGGACTTTGAACGGACTCCGATGAAGACGTACTATCTGCAGAAGGAGGGCGAGCCGTACCTGCACCTGGTGAATGATCCGATTGATTATTCGCGCGTGAAGGTGTGAGGGCGCGCCATGGCGCCCAGACGCCGCGGATAGGAACGCCGCGAGGGATACTTCGAGATGTGGAGATGGGGGCAGCGGAGTTTGGGCTCCTTGTTCCCTTCGGTGGCGTTTTGTTGACCCAGAGGAGCCGGCGAATTCCGAGGGGTTTATCGCAACAGCCAGATATTGGAGAGCATTTCGACACTGGAAAACACGATCCTGTCGCGTGCCAGGCCGCGGTCCTTCCACGGCAAGCCATGAATCAGTTGCCGGTTGCCGTGGATGTGCGCAACGGCAATTCTCTCGCCGATGGGCCTGCCCGCGGAAGGGTCGAAGCGCCGGGCCGACAAGCAACGGAACGAGCCGTGAGATTCGTCGAAGTAGATCCACTGCCCGTTCGGCGACCAAAGAGGCGTGAGTCCGGCTGAAATCTCTACCCACTCCCGCCGCGGCACGCGCCCATCGCGCCGGAACCGGGCGGCGAATATTTTCGGTTGTGCTTCCGGATGCTCCCGCTGGAGCGCCACAAAGGCAATCCAACGACTGCCCGCGGCCACGCTCGCCTGAGTTATCAGCAGACCGTCGTCGTGCACGGGTTCCGTAGCCGGGCCTCCGGCGAAATCGCGGATGAGAAGGCGTTTCGGGGGCGATTCGTTGAACAAATAAGAGGCGCCATCGGGGGTCAGGTCCACCCCCTCGCAATCTTTACACAGGACCCGGGTGTCACCCGATGCGAGGGTCATTCTCATGAAGGTGATCTTGCCATTGGGGCCCCACCTGCCAAAAATGAGGAAACTGCCGTCGGGACTGATCCGCCCATGCGCTTCTTTTTCGTCTGTGAAGGTCAGTTGCCGCTCCACCCCTGAACGCCGGTCAAGCACGTACTGGTCGCCGTGATCGCTCTTACGCCAGGATGTGAAGGACACGAGCGCTCCGTCGGCAGTGACGCTGGCGAATTGCTCCGAAGTTTGTTGGGGAGTCAGCCGGTGCGCCTCGCCATGCACGGTGGCGGTGTCGGCATCGAGCGGCAGTTCGTACACGTCGATGTCCCGGCTCACTACCGCCGCGGCCATGCGCCCGTTGGAGGACGCCGACGGCTCCCGGACATGACCGGTATTGGTGGTGATGCGCTCCGGCGGCGACGGTTTCCAATCCGGGGAAAAGCGAATTCGCCAGAGATTGGCGCCGTCTCGCGTTCTTACGCGGAACACAACGCTGCCGTTATCGTAAAAATCGGGTGTCCGAAAGCTTTGCCAGGAGTCCGGAAAATCCCGGGCCGGCTGGCTGGCCAGCAGCGGAAACACTCCCAGGGGCTTGACCCAGGCTCCATCGCGGGGAGTAAGCCACCAGTCTATCGGGGTGGTGGCGCTCTCTCCAATGAAAATAAGAGACTCGTTTCCGGCCCAAATGGGCGATCTTGATTCCAACTCCGGCCGCAGTTGTCTCGATTCGCCGCCGGATGCCGGCATGATCCATGATCCGTTAGCTTTCCCGTACGCGATCCATTGGCCATCGGGAGAATACCGCGGGCTGACGCCGCCCCTGGCAAGCAGGCGAGCCTCTCCGCCAAATATGGGTACGACGTAGATTCCCCGCGGCTCACGGGTGGATTGGAAAGCCACCGCGTCCCCCTTGGGAGAGATTGCCGGGAAGACGTCGGCGCCGGGCTCTCGAGTGAGGCGGGTTGCGGGACCACCTTCCACCGCCTGGATATAGACATCAAAGTTATCCGGATCGGCCCGATTGGAGGCATAGACGATCAGTTTGCCGTCCTGCGAGAGGCCGGGCCAACCCGTGAAGCCGTTGTCGGAGGTCAACCGGACTGGTCCAGGGGAAGCACGGGTGTCCACCGGTTGACGATAGCGGAATCCGAGCCAGATGACGAGACTGCCAAACAGAATGGCAATCGCAGCGAGGGAGAGGCGCTCGGGGGTGCGGGGCGCCGGAGCAGCAGGTGGGAGAGTGGACGGCTGGGGCAATGCCTCGCCGGGAACCGGCGTCTTCGGCTGGTCCTCGACTTCCTCCCGAATGTCGCCGAGAAACCGATACCCCCGGCCCACCGCCGTGCCAATATAACGTGGCTCATCCGCGCTGTCATCGAGCGCCCGGCGGATCTTCCGAATCGCCGTATTGATGCCGTCCGCCGCTTCGACGAACCTGTCCCTGCCCCAGACCGCTTCGGCGATTTCCTCGCGGGAAACGATGCGGTCCCGCCGCCGGATCAGGAGGATCAGAATCTCCAGTGGGATCTTCTCGATCTTCAGCGGCTTTCCGTCTTGCAGCAACTGCGGCAGGCGCGGATCGAGCAAAAATGGTCCAAAGCGAAACATAAGCCTTTATCCAATAGAATGAGCCGGTTGCGGCTTATTCAGGCGAATCTGAAGGCCGATTCAGACTCCCTTCATTGCAGCATCATGCATCTCGCGGAAGACTGATCAGCGAGAGTTCGGTGACGCGCATGATCCCCAAGTTCACCCGGCGGTTTTTATTAGGTTTCATAATTGTCGCACAACTGGCGGCGGCTGCTGACTGGTTGATCCTCTACCGCTCCGGCGATGAAAAACTGCGCCGCGGTATGGGTGAGGAAGCCAGCCATGACCTGCGCAAGGCTTTGCGCGGCGCCGAGTCCGAAAATGCGGGCCGCGCTCAGTTGGGGGCAATTCTCGATGCTTTGGGGCGTTCCCGCTTCCGCCTGGGCAAGTATCGCGAGGCGATCACCTATTTTGAGAGGGCAATTCGGCTGGCGGACCAGCCAGCCGGCAGGGTGCCGGGCCTGGCCAACTCGGCGCAAGCCTACCGTGAATTGCACGAATACCGGAAGTCGGAGACATGCGTGCGCGAAGCCTTGGATATCGACGCCAACGATGCCCGCATCTGGCAGTTACTGGGGAGCGTGCTTATCCAAAGCCGGAAATTTGAGGAGGCCAAGGCTGCCGAACGGCGGGCTCTGGAACTTGGCGACTCGTTCATAGCCGCCTTGGTGTGGAGCGACTTATCGGTGATGGAAGAGGCGCAGGGCCGCGTTGGGGAGGCTGCGGCGAATCTGCGGCGCGCCATCGGCATCTTCCCCCGCGGGCAGCAACGGGCCCGTCTACTGGTAAACCTCGCCGTGCTCGAGCAGAAGACGAAGCGCGGGCATGAAGCGGCAACTCATCTGCTCGAGGCGACTCAGGAGATGGAGAGCGCCGTCGGGAAGACGCATCCGGACCTGGCCAAGGCGCTGGAATCCTATGCCGAGGTACTGCGCCGCATGGGCCGGAAACCCGAAGCGCGCCAAGCAGCCCAGCGCGCGAGGGAAATCCGCCATTTCCTGGCAACAACGGTGGATTGGCATGATTTGAAATCGCCGGCTCAATGATTGTGTTTGGCCGGCCGGCCCGGAGCGCAGTGACATCAGCAATTTGCCGCCGCGGTCTTGGAACGAGGCCAGGCCGGTATCCGCGGCGTCAAGCACGCTGTTGATCCACTCCAAGCGGTCGGGGTCTTTTTCGAGGTGGAAACGATCGAGCGTGCAGGTTGGGTACTTCCTTGTTGCCGATGGTGGCGAAGATGGTGTCGGGCCAGTTAGCGCGATGGCCGGCGTTCGAGCGAGGCTCAGCTTTTCACCAGCACCCTCCGCGACTGCCTGCGGCATAGGGCGTACATCATCAGGCCCGCGCCCGCGGCGATTGCCGTGTCACGCACTTCGTGCCACGTGGTGTTCAGCACCAGCCACGCCACCAGACCCAGCACGGCGAGGGTCACGATGGTTCCCAACGGCGCCCGGAAGCCTGCCGGCGCGGCGCTTTGCCGTCTTCGCAGCACGGGCAGGGCTCCGCACGTCGTTGCGTAAATGAACAGGCGGGCGATGGTGCTCACCGTCACCGCGTAGAGAAAGGTTCCCGACAACGTGACCGCCGCCATGATGGCGGCCGTCAGCACAATCGAGACGTAGGGCGTGTGGAAGCGCTTGTGGACCGTTCCGAGAAACGACGGGAGTTCGCCGCGCACGGCCATGGCGAAGGGAAGGCGCGACGCGGAGAGGACCACGATGTTCAGATTTCCGGCAATGGACAACGCCGCGCCGAGGGAAATGATGGCGGCTCCCCAGCTTCCCAGAAACCGGCTGGCGGCATCGGCCAGCGGCCGGTTGGAAGCCGCCAATTGCGGCAGCGTGCCGATGCAGACCACCTGAATGAGGATGTAGATCACCACCACCATCCCTATGGCGGTGAAGACGGCGCTGGGCAGGTCCTTCTTCGGATCGCGCATTTCCCCGCCCGGAATGAAGGCCATTTCGAACCCGGTATAGGCATACACCAGCAGCATCATGGCGCTCGAGAAGTTTGCCGCGGCGGGGACTGCGCCGAAGGCGAAGTTCGCGGGCTCGACAAAGAAGCATCCCACTACGATCAGCAGCACCAGCGGCGTCATCTTCGCGACCGTCAGTATGTTTGTCGTCAACGTGACATCACGCACTCCGATTACGTTGACGCCGGCCACGGCAAGCGTAATCGCGCAGACCGCCGCCGACCGCACCGGACCGCCCGCCAATGCCGGCCAGAACAGACTCAGATATCCGAGCAGGATGCTCGTGTTGGCGGCAAACGCCGTGACCCGGGCAATCCACATCAGCCAGCCCATGGTGAATCCCATGGCGGGGCCGAACGCATCGCGCGCATAGAGGTACGGGCCGCCCGTTTCGGTGTAGCGGCTTCCCACTTCCGCAAAGCAGAGCACGATCATTCCCGCGAACACGCCGCATAGAAGGAAGGCGGGCAAACTATAGGTCCCGGCGAGTTCGTATACTTTCGACGGCAGGCCGAAGATCCCCGCGCCGATCACCGAGTTGATCGCTACCGCGACCAGATCCCATTTCCCGATGGAGCGAACAAGAGCGGGCTTCGTTGAGGGAGGCAAGAGATGACCATATCACAACAGCCCCGGCTGACGGCCACAACGGGGTTTCGTTACAGCTTCAGTTTCAAGATGGTCAGCGAATGCTTGGGGAAGGTGTAGGTAAACCCGTTGCCGCGCGGCGATACCTGCGCCGTGCGCGTGGCGGGACGCACCTTGCGATCGTCTCCGAAGGCGTGCGTGGTCTTCAGACCGGCATGGTTCATCTCCCAAACCTCCACCTGCGCGCCCGGCCTTCCTTCCACAGTGTCGACGCGCGTAGGGATATCCATGCTCTCGGTGCGGTTCAGCACATTCAGGTAGATTAGCTTGCCCTTTGCGTCGTAGCTGGCCGAAACATCCAGGTACTTCAGCTTTCCCTTGCCCGATACCTCGTATTCAGGAGATGTCACCAGCGCATCCAGGGCTACGTTCCCGCGCTGTTTGCCGTACTCCGCGATCGGGAAGTAAATGGGTTGCAGGAACAATCCCTTTTCGTTGGTGAATATCGGCGCGATGACGTTCACCAGTTGGGCGAGGTTCGCCATGGTGACAATGTTCGCGTGGCGGAAGAACGAGTTGAAGAACATCCCCATCGCGAGCGCGTCTTCGTAGTTGTAGATCTCCTCCAACCTTGTCCTTCCGGTGGCGAATTCCCCGCCTCCGCGCGCCCTGTACCAGACGTTCCATTCATCGAAGGCAATGTGGATGGGCCGCGGATTCGCCGCGCCCGCCTGCACGGCGCGGATCAGCCCTTCCACCACCTCGATGCGCTCATCGAGATCCGCCGAGGCGGCCAGGAACTTCTCGAAATTGTTTTCGCGATTCCCGATATAGGTGTGCAGTGAAATGAAGTCGATCTCCGATTTCAGCCGCTCCAGCACCACGCGGTTCCAGGTCACCCAATCCCCGCG
Organism: Bryobacterales bacterium; assembly: GCA_020847895.1. Classification (GTDB taxonomy): domain Bacteria; phylum Acidobacteriota; class Terriglobia; order Bryobacterales; family Bryobacteraceae; genus CADEFT01. The sequence goes on along the minus strand of JADLBG010000022.1, from coordinate 1,144 downwards.
AAAGTCCGATGATCCGCTGGCGATCAATGCGATCGACTCGTCCGCCCGGCGCATCGCCTTCGCCGCCTCGAGAGCGAATTTCGTGTAATCCTCGGCATTCTTGTGCCCCAACTGCCACGGCCCGTCGATTTCGTTGCCCAATCCCCAATACTTCACGCCGTAGGGCTTATCGCGCCCGTTCCCGCGGCGCTGGTCCGCCCAGTAGGTATGCCGCGATTCGTTGACGTATTCCACCCACTCGCGCGCTTCCTCAATAGTGCCCAGGCCCGCGTTGATGCAGATATACGGCTGCACCCCCAGCCGCTCGCAATAGCGCAGAAACTCATCGGTGCCGAAGCGGTTCGGCTCCACTCCGCCCCATGCCCCTTCCGGCCGCACCGGACGCTTGTCCCGCGGGCCGATTCCATCCTTCCAGTTGTAGCCGGAAGCAAAATTCCCGCCCGGCCATCGCAGCAGGGAAACGCCCATGCCGCGCACCGCTTCCATTACATCCTTGCGGTAGCCGTCAGAATCCGCAAGCGGGCTGCCCTCGTCGAAGATGCCGCCGTAAATACACCGTCCCAGATGTTCGGCGAAGTTTCCGAAGAGGCGCGGGTCCACCACTCCGATTACGCGGTCCGTATCAATTTTGATGCGCGCCCGCGGCTGCTGCCCCATCAGCAATCCGAACGCAGTGAAAAAAACCGGGAATATGCGAAGTTTCACAGCATCAGCATACTTCACCGGAACAACTTCAAATCAACCGCCTCCCGTTCCCGCCCTCGCGCGTACGGGGAAGCGGCGCTTGCCTGTCACTCAGGACGAGAAGAACACCCGTTCCGCCGTCCCGGTCAGCAGCCACTCGCGGTCTTCACGGTTGGTGAAGGGCAGATGTTCGCGCACCAGGTTCACCGATGATGCGTAGTCATGGGGAGGCTGCACCTGATAGGGCGAATCGCTGCCCCACATCAGGCGGCGCGGACCATAGGTTTCGAAGATCTGCCGGATCATCGGGACCAGGTCTGTGTAGGGCGCTGCTTTCCGGCCGAGAGCGTAAAAGGCTGAGACCTTGACGTGAACTCGCGGGAAGCGCGCCAATCCGCAAAGTGAGCGGATGTCGGCGTCCTCAATGGGGCCGGCGGCGCCGATGCGGCCGAGGTGATCG
>JADLBG010000021.1 GCA_020847895.1 Bryobacterales bacterium | reverse complement strand
TCAAGGGATAGTTCTCATCGGCCTCCCGCGGTTCCTCCAGACTTCCATAGACCTCATCGGTGGACACATGGAGGAACCGCCCGGCGCCATTCCGGCGAGCGGCCTCGAGAAGACAGAAGGTGCCGTGAAAATTGGTGCGAACCACGGGTTCGGGGGAAAGAATGCTGCGGTCCACATGGCTCTCCGCCGCGAAATGAACCACGGCATCCGGCTTCTCGTGAGCGAACAACTCCCGCATTGCTTCTCCGTCAGCGATGTCGCCCTTAACGAAGCGGTAGTTCGGAGATTCCGCCACGGCAGACAGATTCTCGAGATTCCCCGCATAGGTCAATTTGTCGAGATTCACCACCGCAAAGCGGGGATGCTCCTTCAAGACAAGCCGAACGAACGCGGAGCCGATGAATCCGGCGCCGCCGGTAACCAGTAGCTTCATGAGATCTCCAAGGCGTGTTTTCTACTCGGCGTCCGCGGCGGCCTGCTGAATCAACCTCGCGTCGCGCAGTTCCTCGGTCTCGGCGACGAGATTCGTCGCGCGGCGCAAGGATTCGAAGGTTCCGGCATCGGTCCACCAGCCTTCGAGGAAGGAATAGGTGAGCGTGCCTTCGCGAATGTAAGCGTTGTTGACGTCGGTGATCTCGAGTTCCCCGCGGCGCGACGGCACGAGTTGACGGATCTTCTCGAAGACCGTCTCGTCATACATGTAGATGCCGGTCACTGCGTAGTTCGATTTTGGATGGCGAGGCTTTTCCTCGATGCCGATGATGCGGTCGCCTTGCATTTCCGCCACACCGAAACGCTCGGCGTCGGTCACCTCTTTGAGCAGGATTCTGGCTCCTCTTTCCTGAGCGCGGAAGGCATCGGCCGCCTTGCGAATGCTGCCCTCGATGATGTTGTCCCCCAAGACGACGCAGATCTTCTGGCCATCGGCGAAGTGCTCCGCCAGGTTGAGCGCATCGGCGATGCCGCCTTCTCCCTCCTGATAGGTGTAATTCAAATGCTTCAATCCGAACTCTTTGCCGTTGCCGAGGAGACGCAGAAAATCGCCCGAGTTGCGGCCGCCGGTGACGATGAGGATGTCATGAATCCCCGCATCCACGAGGGTCTGGATGGGGTAGTAGATCATCGGTTTGTTAAAGATGGGCAGGAGGTGTTTATTCGTGATTTTCGTAAGAGGGAACAAACGGCTCCCCGTGCCTCCGGCCAGTACAACGCCTTTCATACAGCTTTGTCTCCTCGATGAGAATACTCACGGCATTAAGCCAAGCACTAGAATACCAGCAGTGCGGCTCCGCCCACGGATCCCGGCAGGTTGGCATGGAATTCGCTCACTGGTTCGATACGATCCGATCCACGGCGCCGATTTTTCCGGAAGTCAGAAACTCGAGCAGCACATCCGCGGTTCCGACGCTCTCAAAGGGGGAGTCGATCGTTCCCGCCTCGCGGTTGCCCGGCCATTTGATCATCCACGGGACATGCCTCGTTTCAGCCGGGTATCCCAGTTTGGCGGACTGGCGGAAGCCATGGTCTGCCGTGACGAGGACCGCCGTCTGGTCCCACACGCCGGCGCGTTCCATAGCCTCCCGGAGTTTGGAGAAGATGTGGTCGGCAAGCTGCAAGTTATCCAGGTAGCCTCGCGCGTGGGTTGTATAGGATGTGAGGGTACGCTTCGTCGGATCATAGACAAACGGGGTATGTGGAACGGGGAAATGGCAGTAGACGAGGTTGAGATCGCCGCGGGCGGACATGGCCGCCGCCTCGGCGATCATTTCGTTCACCGTGCGCACGTGGGCCAAAACCGCGAGTGATGGTCCAAACATCGAGTAGAGGCTCGTTTCGAACAGACTCCGCGGCTGATTCCATAACGTTTGGGGCAGCGTGAAACCATACGAGTTGATCTGGCGGTTCATCGGCCACCAGATGCAGTCATCCACCCTGCTATCGAAGATGCGGCAGTAGGGAACATACCAGCCGGCGATCCCGCTCCGCAGCCTATGCTCTCTCGCCTTGGAAAACATGTCAGGGACCTGCCCCAGTTCTCCTTTCCGGCGCGATCCGGCGAAGGTCACTTCGAGCCTCCTGGCACTCAAGGGCCGGTCGGAGCGGACGTGTTCGCCGATCAGCAAGGACGGAATGGACACGATGGTCGCGTCGGAAGGACTCAATGCCTGAGTGGCAACCTGCGCCTCGGAGCGAAAGCGATCGAGATTCGGGAGACTGAGTCCCGCGGGGCGTTGCGAAAAAGCGATTCGTTCATCCATCTCATCGAAGATGATCCACACGGCGCGGCGCGCCGCCACGTAAGCCGATGCCGGTTGCCGCGCGGCGGGGGCGCCCAGTACCGGATCATGGCTGGCGCGAAAGATTGCATTCCCAAACGTGAGCGGAACCAGAAAGGACATGGCGAAAAGGAAAGAGCCGAATTTGGCTTGCACTCTCGGAGACCAGCGAAGGAACAGCAATGCGAATGAGATCACCGCCACCGCCAGTCCCGCTCCCAGCAGACTTCTCGGAACGCTGTTCAAGAAAACAGCAACTCTACCTCCGAGCCCGGCCTCTACCTTGAGAGCCGTAAAGACTACTTCCTTGGCGATCACACACGCCAACATGGCAAACCCCAGCCGCCAGCGTTTCTTCGCGAATACGTAGAGGACGACCGCCAAAATCAATACGTTGAAGATGGCCGAGTAATACCACGTGGCGGGAGGAGCGTAGCGGCGAAAAAAAAGACTGGGCGGCGCCGGCCATGTGAACAGTTCCGCCCAAATGCGGAAATAACACAGGTTCGCCGCGCTCAGACACTTGAGGAATCTGATGGCTTCATCCCGCATGCGCCTATTCGCCCTTTCGAACCAGATGGTATAGAAAGCGGCGATTCCCCGGCAGGGGCAAACTGTCCGCAATTTCGAAGCGCTGAAGGGCGGTACTCTCGAAGGCTTCGCGTGAATCCTCGCGATGCAAGTGGTCCCGCCCGCGAAGCAATTGTTGATACATCGGATCTTCAGGGCCGACGTACTCCACGATTGCCGAATGTCGCGTGAAATCCGCAATCAAACCAAGAACCATTGCCGGAGGGACTCTCTCCGTGATCGTAAGATGGTGGAGCAGCGCCAAGGCCATCACACCGTCAAACCGGCCGGCGCCGCGGGCAAGAAAACTCTTGGACTCGGCATTGCGCCATCCGGAGCCCGGCGTGGGATTCGCAACATTCCCAATCAGCGGCAGAATCGTAAGATCATGCTCACATACCCGTAACCAGAGACGGTTGATGACCCCGGCATCGGCATCGACGGCTACCACTTCATGCCCCAGGCGGGCGGCCATTTCCGAATACTCGCCATCATTGCAGCCAATGTCCAGAACCCGTCCGCGCCTCCAGGCCTTTAATACGCCATGGACAAAATCACGCTTCACCTGCCGGTCCCGCACTTCATAATGGCACTTCCCGCTGTAGTCTTTCCAGTGGGTGGGAGTCCCGGAAAGGGGCGCTGTCTTTTCTACCGCGCGGCGAAGAGAAGCGAACATCCGCCGGAGCATTTCGCGGGCGGAGGATGGGTCTGACAGCCTGTGATCCTTCGAATACTTCGGCTTCGGAGCCACCCGGGCCAGCAAGTGAGGCAGTGTCAACCAGTGGAACGCCGCCGGCCGAAGACGGCCTGCAATTCCCAAACTCCTCCATGCAATCTCCGCCGGAACACCGTTGCGATGGAGCAGAAATAGCTCATGGGAATCGATGGCGGAACTCTGGGTGATCCACAGCGGGTAGAGAAATGTCTCGAGGAATTGCGCCAAGGGGAGCCAGATCCCATCGCCTGGATCGCGTTCTTCGATCGAAAGCGTGTCTATCCACACCGGACGGGGCCCCCGGAAAAGAACGTTCCATGGAGTTGCGTCCTTCAGTCCCAATCCACAAGGAAGCAGCGACTGGGCCAGGTCAAGTGTTGTCATGGCGGCCTTCCGAAGCATTCCCGCGGCCCATTCCGTCGGATAACTCGGAAACCAGATACTCTCATGTTCGAGTACTTCGACGGAGGACCGCGTCTTCCAGTCCTGAATCTGGGGATCGCCGGACGCAAGAACGTTCGCGGCAGTCTCCGCGCTGGCCCGCTTCGTCCATACCAACTTGCCCTGTTCGATGAGCCTGCGGCATTCCACTCTGTCGAGGTGCGCTAGAAGACGGCCACCCGCTTCCGCGGTCACCACCCGGCAGATCTTTTCTTCATACGGAAAAATGAACCCGTCCGGATCCCGGAATGAAATCGTCCTCACTGCTGCTTAGGGGTTTGTTCGGACTTCTGAACAGGTTCTTCCGCGTGGCGGAACAAGAGGCGCGAAATGGCCTTGCGGAAAGAGTAGATGATCCCCACGCTTCCGGCGATCAGGGATTGGAGAAGAAACACCCCGGTGCCGGGGTCGGTGTAGCCAAAACTAACAACGGGGAATCCAACGAGCAGGACAATCAGCAGTGTCGCGTTCATGACAAATTCCTTCCGATTAGCTTCCTGAGATAGATTACTTCCTGACCATCTTCACGTGCTGTCCTCGTTCGGATAGCGTATCGAAAACATGCTGCCTGGCGAACTCTCGAAGACTTCAACCTGAGATGGCTCTCTAGTAACCTCATTGTTGAACAAGTGTACAACATGCGGTAACAATCTACAAAAGATTTGTTTTGAGTGTATTGTGGCGAACATCCGGAACGTGGGAAAGGGGAACGGAAAGGCTACGCTACCCCGGCGATGGGTCCGGGCGGCCGGAGCGGAAGGGGTCCCGCGACAACCATATCTCCTTGCATCTTTTTCCCTGTGGTATACTCGCCGTAGATGCGAGAATTCGTTCCGCGCCTGCGGACCATCTGTACACAAAACAAAACCGCGCATCTGTCCTTCCTCAATCTTCCCTCGGATGGAACCATTCCGTAACGCATGAAAGTCAGCGTTCCGATCACACGCGGCATTGAATCACTCTTCGGGACTCGTGACGAAAATATTCGAGTTCTCGAATCTGGCCTCGATGTGCGCACCTCCCTGCGAAACGATTGCCTGGAAATTGAGGGTGAACAGGAAAACGTCAAGCGCGCCGAAAATATCCTCGAGGACTACGTCCAGCTTGTCAGTGAAGGGGTCGTCTTCGCCAACGGCACGTTAAACAACTACTTGCGCGTGGTGACGGGGGATTCCCTTGTCAGCCTGCGCAGCCTGGTCGAGAGCGGCCGCCAGCGCTCCTTTGGGAAAAAAGTGCTGGCCCCCAAATCGATCAACCAGCAGCGCTACGTGGAAGCCATTGAGCGCAACGACCTGGTGTTTGGCATTGGACCGGCGGGAACCGGCAAGACCTACCTCGCGGTGGCCATGGCGGTGGCGGCCCTGCTCAGCAAGCGGGTTAGCCGCCTCATCCTCACGCGTCCGGCGGTCGAGGCGGGCGAACGGCTTGGCTTCCTCCCCGGTACACTCCAGGAAAAAGTGGATCCCTACCTGCGCCCCCTTTACGACGCCATTTATGACATGATGGACGCCGAAAAGGTAGAGAAACTGATGGAGCGTTCCACCATCGAAGTGGCGCCCCTCGCATTCATGCGAGGCCGCACTCTCAATGACAGCTTCATCATCCTCGATGAGGCCCAGAACTGCACCGCCGAACAGATGAAGATGGTGCTCACACGCCAGGGTTTCAATTCGAAGACCGTTGTCACGGGCGATCTCACCCAGATCGATCTTCCGAGCACGCGCCGCAGCGGACTCCTCGAAGCTACCGAAGTGCTTCGCGGCATCGAGGGTATCAGCTTCGTGTACTTCGACGAACGGGATGTGGTTCGCCACACGCTGGTGCAAAAGATCGTGAAAGCGTACGAGAAATTTCAGGAAATCAACGCCGCTCGCCAACTCACCTTGAAACTGGCAGAGCCGGAACCGCCCGCCGCGCCCGCGGCGGAATGATCCCCTCCCATGTCCCCAGACGGCTGTAGTATCTTATTTGAACGTTTCCCCAGGGGCCTCGAACGGACGCGGCTACGTGCCTTCCAAAGACGCCTGGTTCAGGAAGTGACCGGCGGAGCTTTTACCTGCCTGCTCACCACCGATGACCGCCTGCAACAACTCAACCGCGACTTCCTCGATCATGACTACCCCACCGACGTCCTCTCTTTCCCCGCCGCTGGAATTCCTGACGCGGACACCCTAGCCTGCCGGGTCCCCGATCCTGGGGACGCCTCCGCTTTCCATGCCTCCCGACGGCCGGGAAGGCCGGCTCTGAGGGTTCCTCAACAGATGTTGGGAGACATCGCCATCTCCGTCGAGCGGGCCGCCGAGCAAGCCGCTGCATTCGGACACACGATCGAGCAGGAAATCGAGATCCTGATGCTGCATGGGGCGCTGCACCTGCTGGGGATGGATCACGAGAACGACCGCGGGCGGATGGCTCGCGCCGAGTCCCGGTGGCGGAGGACGCTCGATCTGCCGCGCGGTCTCATTGCGCGGGCGAGGAAACACAAATGATCGTCCTGCTTCTGCTGGCGCTGGCGGCGATGAGTCTGGTGGTGGTGGTGGTCAGCTTCATTCATCTGCTGTGCCGGGAATCACTGCGGATCAAGGCAAGAGAGTTGCCGTCGCTGGAGTTTTACAAGGAGACGCTTCAGGAAAAGACCGGCCTCGATGCCGAGGATGGGGCCCTCACCTTCAGCCTGGTGCGTCACTTTGGCCTGGTGGCGCTGGCGATCTTCGCCATGGCGCTCACCCTGATGGCCCAACGTCCGGTCTGGCGGGCGGTCATCGAGGCCTTCCTGCTCTCTTCCTTCCTCATGCTATCCACAAGCTACGTGGCGCCCCGGTTCCTCTACCGGCACACGGGCGGGCATTGGATGCTCCCCTTCCTGCCGGTGCTACGCCTGTTCGTGCTCTGCTCGAAACCGATCACCGCGATGCTCGACTTCATCCAGAGCCTGGCCGACCTTGGGGATAACGGGCTTCAGCACGAGGAGAGCCCGACAGCCGAAGAGCACATCGAAGCGTTGATCGAGGCCGGCAAGGAAGAAGGAATCCTCGAGGAAACCGACAGCCGCCTGATCCAATCGGTGGTCGCCTTTGGGGACAAGACCGTTCGGGAGGTGATGACGCCGCGGCCAAATATTGTCGCCGTTTCCGCCGACTGCTCCCTGGAGGAGTTGCGGGCTCTGGTCATCAATGAGCAGTATTCGCGAATTCCTGTCTACACGGGCACCATCGACAACCTGATCGGCTTTGCCCACGTCCGCGACATGTTCGAACTCGACGCGCAGCAGCGCGCCGGCCGCGATGTGCGCTCCATCATGCGTCCGATGCGTTGCGTGCCGGAAACCAAGCCGGTGACCGACCTGCTGCGCGAGATGCAGCGGGACAGCGTGCACATGGTCGGCGTTGTCGACGAATACGGCAACACCGCGGGCATCGCCACGATGGAGGATCTGGTGGAGGAGATCATCGGTGAAGTACGCGATGAGCACGAACCCGGGGTGGACGCGGTTCCCGAACCGAGCGGCGCATACCTGGTGGCGGGAAGTTTCGACCTCGACAACCTCAAACATCTCCTCGACTTCACTCCGGAAGAAGAAACGGAAGCCACCACCGTGGGCGGACTGGTTACGGAATGGCTCGGCCATGTCCCAAAACCCGGCGAAAGTGTCGACCGTCAGGGCATCCGGCTCGAGGTGGTACAAAGCGACGACCGGCGAGTGGAGCGAGTCCGCATCCAGAGATCGAACGGCCACCCAGCATGACCCAATCCCCCAGACATTCCTCCGGCTTTGTCAGCCTCATCGGACGTCCGAACGCCGGCAAATCTACTCTGATGAACGCCCTCGTCGGCACGAAACTGGCGATTGTCGCCGACAAGCCGCAGACCACGCGCACGATTATCCAGGGCGTGATGACCCTGCCTGAGGCGCAGGTGGTGTTTCTCGACACGCCGGGAATTCATGAGCCGAAAACGCTGCTGCACAAACGGATGATCGAGAAGATCAGGGAAGCTCTTGAAGGCCGCGATCTCATCCTGTTTCTCGCCGAAGCCACCCATCCGCCGGCAACAGCGGACGAACAGGCCATCACATGGCTGAAAGACGTTCGCACTCCGGTTATTCTGGTTCTCAACAAGATTGACCTTCTGGAGAACAAACCCGCCATGCTCCCCGTGCTGGAGCAGTACGCCTCGCTCCACGACTGGGCGGCAATGATTCCTGTTTCGGGCCTCACAGGAGACGGGCTCGACGTTCTTCGCAAGGCCATCGTCGACAAACTCCCGGAAGGTCCGCCGCTTTATCCCCCGGATTACCTCACCAGCCATCCTGAGCGCTTTCTGGCTGCCGAACTGATCCGCGAGAAAATTCTGCATCTCACCCGCGAGGAAGTTCCCCATTCCGTAGCCGTAATCATTGACACGTGGGCGGAAGAACCGCGCAAGGACGGATCCATACTCACCAAGATATTGGCCACCATCCACGTGGAACGCGACGGCCAGAAGAGCATCATCATCGGGCGGAACGGTTCGATGTTGAAGCAGATCGGCACGCAGGCCCGCCTCGAAATTGAACCTCTGCTCGATCGCGGGATCTACCTGGAACTGTTCGTTCGTGTAACGCCGGACTGGCGCATGAAATCCCAATTTCTGCACGAGTTGGACCAGTCCTCTATCGCCAGTTCAGAATAGTTCGATGCACCCGCCGAAACTCACCCTCCGCCAGTTGCGCGCGCTGCTCCATAGGATGCCTTTTAATCGTAGCGTGGGGATCCACATCGCCAAGCTTCACAAGGATGGAGTAACCATCGAAATCCCGATGCGAGACGACTTACTCAACGGAGCGAGTGTACTGCATGGAGGCGTAACCGCCACAATCGCCGATGTCGCCGTAGGTATGGCCGTGATGCGCCATTTTGGAGGAACGCGCCTGGCCACGACGGTGGAGTTGAAGATCAACTACTTCCGCCCCATCTCCGATGGCAGAGTGGTTGCGCGCTCGCGCCTTCTCCGCGTCGGCAACCATCTGGTGATTGGCAGCGTCGACATCCGGGATAGCCGGAAAAACTCCGCCGGGTTCGCCATTGTTACCTATATGCTGCTTGAAGCCGCAACTCCCCAATCCGCTTCCCGCCCCGCTACACTAAGGAAATGAGCCCGCGGGAAATCATGGATGCCCCGCCGGCCGCCAATTCCTTCTCGAGGGCCATCTCCCGTATCGGGGAAGTCGAAGACGCCCTGGGAACGGCGATCCGGGGCAAGGCGGAAGTGTTACGCCTCAGCCTCGTCTGTCTCATTGCCAAGGGCCATCTGTTGATCGAAGACGTCCCGGGAGTGGGAAAGACAACGCTTGCGCATGCGCTTGCCCGCTGCGTGCATTCTTCCTTTCATCGCCTGCAGTTCACTTCCGACATGCTGCCGAGCGATGTCCTGGGGGTGACGGTCTATAATGCACATACCGCGGAATTCGAATTTAAACCCGGTCCCATTTTCACGAATTTTCTGTTAGGCGACGAAATCAACCGCGCCACGCCGAAGACGCAATCCGCCCTGCTCGAGGCGATGAATGAGCGGCAAATCACCATCGACGGTCGGTCCTATCCGCTGGCGGAGCCGTTCATGGTAATCGCCACGCAGAACCCGGCCGAGCACCACGGCACGTATCCATTGCCTGAATCACAGCTTGATCGATTCCTGATGCGCCTGCGTATGGGGTACCCCGATTCCGCCAGTGAGCGCGAAATCCTCCGGGACGCCGCGCGGATGCCGGGGGAACTTCACGCTATCCTGACCGGCGAGGAAGTAGTGGAAATTCAGAATCTCGCTCCACAGGTGCGCGTGGATGACTCGCTGGTGGATTACATGCTCGCCATCGTCAACAGGACGCGCGAACACGAATCCCTGACGCTGGGTGTGAGCCCTCGTGGCGCGCAAGCCTTGTTCCGCGCCACGCAGGCTCTTGCTCTCATCGAAGGACGGGACTATGCGATTCCCGACGACGTGAAGCGTCTGGTCTGCCCCGTCTTCGCCCACCGCGTGGTGATCAACCATCGACTTGCCCCCACGCAGCGGGCGCACGAATTGACGGACCGTATTCTTCAGGAAATTCTTACGTTCGTCGAAGTCCCGCTGTAGCGCGAGATGGGATTGGAACCCCTGCTAGGGTTTCGATCTTTTTCCATTGTCGTGCGGAACGGTGACGGTAAAGGCCGCATCCTTGGAGAACCCCACCTTGTCCGAGCAACTGGCGGTAATGGTATACACGCGTCCTTCACCCGTTCCGGCGCGCTCCGCCCGCAGTTCGACGTGATGCGCGTCGATCACCTGCCAGTCAGGCGAACTGTTTCCGCTGCCTCCGCCGTCTCCCTCATTGCTGGTCACGGACAGGGTGCAGACGGGTGTTGGATCGCAATCGTCCACTGCCTCATAGTTCACTGTCACCGGCACGAACTGATGGTTCGGCGGCCACAGGACGGATGGCGAGATGGAAGTCCTGCTGAGTACGGGGGCGTGGCAAGCAGATAAACTCCCGAACAAACCATGAGTCTCCTTTTCGATTCCGGCGGTGAAATAGAGTGTGTTGACGGCGCCGCCCTGCGCTCCATTTCCGAACGTCAGGGACCAGAGGCCGTCAATCGACAGATTGTCGCCGTTTGCATCCTTCAGCAATCCCAGGAAGTCACCTGTGCCCGCATCGAATGCGCTGATGGCGCCGGGACCGGTGGAGGGATCCCCAAAATTGAAGTTGCCCACCAACAGGGCGCCGCCAAAGATGCCGAAGTCCGCGGGCGCCACGGTCATTCCCCACGGGTTGTGGAGGCTTCCGTCGGTAGCGAACCGCTTCACAAAGTTCCCGTCCGGGTCGAACACGTTGACGACGCCCACAGGTCCGGAATACGTGACGAACAAGTTGCCACCCATGTTGACGATATTGAATGGGGAGGCGCCGGCGGGAAGATTGGGATCGGCAAAGGAACCGGGCAGGCTCACTGAGGCGAAGTTCCTGTCGAACACATCGATCTGGCCTGCCGTGTTGTTAGCGGCATAAAGAAAGCGGTCCGTCCCGCGTACTGCCATGGCGAGTCCGGTGTAGGAAGAACCCGAAGCCGGAGGAACCCCAAGAATCGCCTGCGTGGAAGTTGTCGCCGGCGGGAGCGGAGGTGGAACATTGGGATTCCAGCCGGAGATGCTACCGTTCAATCCGGAGAACAGAAACCTTGCCGCCTCCGTTGCACCGCCCATAGTCACCGGGAAATCGAGCGACGGGTTGAAGATCTGCCCGCTGGGAGATGCCGGAATCGCTACGGTAAGTCCTAACTTCGACACTGCACCGGTGTTGCCATCAACTGCGTAAAGAGTCGCCGTATTGGTCCCGGCATTGGAGACCCAGAAGGGACTTGTAGCGCTCATGGATACTCCCCAAGGGTTCACGAGCAATCGGTGATCGCTGCCCGCTGCGCCAAGTCGGAGACCAGGGCGGTCTGCTTGTAAAACTGAGCGGCGGCCGGACTACCGGAGGCAACCACTACCGCCAGCAGCATTGGAAAACCGTGCCGAAGCACTCGGAGGAAACGTATCTTCATCATGTGACTCCTTTGTATGCCGCACCATGGAATGGAACAGGCCATGCCGCCAAAAACAGAGGCGGCGTCAACCGCGAGATAAGTGGATTCCCGCAACAGGATCTGGCACTGATTGGATCGAGTTTGTCTTATTTACCGGCCTGGTCCTGTAGAAACGAAACACTGTGGAAGCCGCAGGCGCTCCCACGCATGTTGAATCTCCTTTGGAAACAGTTTTTTCAGCTCTTGCTCTCTCACCAGGAGCCGCATCTTACATGGGAATGAGGCAATCCACTTGCCACAGTACGGTTTGGGGTGTTGGAAAAGGAAAGCGTTGAGATTGGCGCGTCCGCTCGCCATCTGTGCGAACGCGCCAGTGGACAAACTACCACGTATTGTCTTGAACGATTAATTCGAATTTACACGGGAAGGCGGATGGAAGAAATAGCCTCAAAGCACTAGATACCCATCCCAACCTCAAGTGAGTCTTCGCAGACGGCCTAGATTCGCCGGAACCAACGATGGGAACTGGCCACGACCTCCCAACCCTCGCTTGCGTAGAGCGCGTTGCCTTTGCGGTTGTCCGTGAGGCATTCCAGGTTGGCGTATTCCATTCCACGAGAGCGGAAATAGTCGAGCATGCCGCGCAGCATCAAACGGCCATAGCCCTTTCCCTGGAATCGGACATCAACGCCCAGCAAGTCGATGAAGCCGAGCCTGGCGTGTTCGTCCACTGTTCCCGTGGCCACAGCCACCACCTCGCCATCTACTTCACCGGCCAGAATGATCTGAGAATCGAAGATGTGGTCCAAACGCTGCTCCCAGCGCTCCCGCCAATTGCAGCCGTTCAGCGGCCCATACTTTTCGTCGAGGGTCTTGTACCAGGTAATCGGCTCAAAGCTCGAGATAATCATTTCGCGCAAGCGCGCGTATTCTTCGGGTCGGGCCAGGCGGAACGTCATGACAGGTTCTTCGAAGGATTATATCGTTCCCGCCGGCATCATCCGGCAACCTATGGTCAGTTCTCATCGGCCGCGGTCCCGTTACGGGCAGAGGAGAGCACGCGCTTTCCTCGGATCAACTTGCGCACAGCGGCAATCCCACCGGCCCGCTGGAGTCCGGGGATGAAGAGAGACTTACGTAATTCCTCATCCGTGCCGCTCAAATCACTGGGGTCATCGTCGAAATCAAAGGCCTCCGGCGAGAGAGCCTCCGCCAGCAAGCACCACGCGCGGGCGCGGCCGAAACACAGCAACCGGCGGTGGGGGGAGTCCATGGGAGCAACGAAAGCCATGCTGGTAAGGATTTCCTGAACCCGGTAGGCATCGTCGGAAAGATGGTAGGTGAGATAATCCTTGCCTCGCACAGAGACAGTGGAAGCCACGGGCGCCCTTTCGTAGAGTTCGACCAGCAACACCGACGAACCATGTGCCAACTCCTGGGCCACCTTCGGCATCCGGCGCGCCGCGTCCGGACCATCCGGATGCACGACAATCGTTACATTCCTCGACAGACCGGGGTACCACGCCGCCGGAACCAGGTTGGCATAGCCTTGCCTGCTCAGCAGAACCCGGTCTCCAGCAGTTACCGCACTCACTTCCAAAGGCCACTCGGCGCCGGTCACGGCCAGAAGCGCATCCTCCAAGTTCGCAGTTTGATTGTGGTCTGAATGCACCGCGGTCAGCTTTTGCCATTCCGCGAACACATGATCGAGATTGGGGCTGATATGCAGAGACTTCAACATCTCCGGCCCAATCAGCAAATCCTTAGTGTCAAAATCAATGCTCACCGTCTCTTTCGGGGCGGGACCAGGCGCGGGCGACAAGACACGGCGGAAGAACCGGTAAACCGATTCCCGGCTCGCACGATTATAGTTGTGACCCGCATCGATCTGTGTAACCGCCAACCGCCCCGATTCCCCAAACAACCGGTAGACGGCGCGAGTCGCGGGGTATTCAAGGCTCGGTGTGTATTTCGTCCAGTCTTTTGACGAAGAAACCAACAGCATCGGTCTGGGCGCCACCATAGCCGCAATCTCGACATTGTTCGTACCCACGCGCAACCCGGGCGCCATTTCGCATGTGTCGTCCCCCTGAAAAATCGCGGAAATCATATTTACGGGAGCAGCCACCGCTATGCGCTCATCCACGGCGGCAAGCAGCAGTGTTTGGCTTGCGCCCCCGGAGGCGCCGGTGGCCGCAATACGATGGGGGTCCACCATGTCGAGCGAGGCTAGAAAGTCCAGCGCCCGCATGGAATTCCACAACTGCAGCCCGAGCGGATGAAACGCCCACAATTCCTCGCTCGGCGACTCCCCGAAATCATGCGGCGTCTGGATGGTATCGTTGTAGCCCACCATGTCGTAGGCAAAGGCAACATACCCTTGAGCGGCCAGATTGGCGCAAAGCGCGGGCACCGAGTAGTCCGCGGCGTTGTGAATCCGTCCATGCTTCCAGTGCCCATGAGGCACCAGCACGCCAGCCATCCGATGCGCGGCATGCATTCTCGGGTAATACAGATTACCCGCGAGAAAGTAGCCCGGCATGGTCTCCAGGAGCACCTTTTCCACTACATAGCTTCCGTGGTCAGTGCGGTCGACCCGGCGGGGACGCAACGGCGTAGGCGAAGGTATGGGGTAGAGTCCGGCAGCAGCGAGAATCTGCCTGCGAAGTTGCGCCTTGCGCGCCGACCATTCGGCCAGACTCCTGGGCGGAGGCAGCGTGAACCTCGTGTGGGTATCTGTCCGCAGAGTATTGCGCAGATCCAATGTTTGCGCCCTACTCAACCCCACCAGAGCAACGAGCAGAATAAGTCTGAAGCGTCCTGAATGCATGACTAACCAGTTCAGCGACACGAGACCTGTGGCTATAAGATGCTTCCTCCCACCTCTTTGGTTACCTGTTTTCCAAAGTGGGACGCATGGCGCCTGAAAAAGAGGAACACCAGGCGTATACTCCGGTTAATGAATCGGGTTCCGCAACTTCTGGAACACGGTTCAATCCACTAGGAGCTTGGACAATGAATAGCTGGAAATTCCTGGGCGAATGGATGGGCACGGCGGCGATAGCGGGGCTGGGAATCTACCTCGCCACCTCCGGAGCCTTGTCACAGCAGCAACCTCCCCAACCTGCCGCACGCTTTGCGGCAGCTACTTCCTCGCAACCGCTAGCTCTGGATGGTAATGGCAGCCTGCTCGCGGCCGTTAATCCTGACAACAACTCGGTCACTTTCTTCGACGTGGGGAGTGACCGCAACAGGCGCCTGCGCGAGATCCCTGTCGGCGCCGAACCGAACGGCGTTGCCATGAACCCGCAGGGAACCCGTGCTTACGTTGCGAACACGGTGAGCGGCACAGTCAGTGTGCTGAACATCAACCGCGACAGCCCGAGTATCGCTCGGGTGACGAGGGAAATCCGCGTGGGCACAGAGCCTTACGGACTGGCGCTCACGCCGAATGCCACTAAACTTTATGTGACCAACCGGCGGTCCAACTCCGTGAGTGTGATTGACACCCAAACCAACCGGGTCATCAAAACGATTGAAGCGGTGGGGCCGGCGCCCACAGGAATCGCCATCAGCAACAATGGAGACGATAGAGACGATGATGAAACCGTCTATGTCACGCAATTCTTTGCGCTGCCCCGGCCTGGCCGCATCGATGGCGAAGACGACAGCAAGCAGGGCGTCATCAGCGTGATCCGTACGGTGGCTGATGAACTCGATCAGACCATCAGCATACTTCCCATCGGCGATACAGGCTTTAAGGCCGCCGGGGACGCCATTGCCAAGGTGGCCCCGCCTCCCACAATCACTGCGGCGGATTTGCGTTTCACCACCAGCGCCTATCCCAACCAGCTCAACAATCTCGCTATCAAAGGCAATTACGCCTACGTGCCCAATACTGGAGCCTCGCCCAATGGCCCGGTCCGGTTTGACGTGAACACGCAAAGTCTACTTGCGGTCATCGACCTCACCGCCAGGTCTGATGCCGGACAGACAATCAACATTCACCGCGCCGTAGCGGACCAGGAGGCGACGCCGAAGCTGTTTCTGACCCAACCCTGGGCCATCGCCGCGAAGAACAGGAGCGATGAAGCCTTTGTGGCGAGCGCCGCCAGCGATGTGGTGGTCAAAGTGGCACTCGACCGCGGCACCGGCAAGCCCGCTGTGCAGAACACCGGAGCCACGCCGTCGCGCGTGTTGGAGATCCCCACGGGAAAGAATCCGCGTGGAATTGTCATCAACAGCGCGGACACACGCGCCTATGTGATGAACTACATCTCCCGCGACGTCACCGTGCTCAACGTGGAGCGCGGCCAGGACAAAGCGGTCGCCACGATGCAATCCTCGAGTTTGCCCGGGGCCGGCACTACCGAGGATCTCATCTTGGCGGGCAAAGAGCTGTACAACACTTCGGTAGGAGAGTTCGATGGGCCGACGCCGCTTTCGCCGAAGATTCGTGGCCGCATGTCCAACAACGGCTGGGGCTCCTGTGCCGCCTGCCATCCGGACGGGCTTACGGATAACGTCGTCTGGATCTTTGCCGCCGGCCCGCGGCGCACGGTTTCGCAACACCAGGACTTTGATGCGGATGATCCCACGCATCAGCGGGTTCTCAACTGGTCCGGCATCGTCGACGAAATCGATGATTTCGAACTCAACATCCGCGGTGTAAGCGGCGGGCAAGGTGTGATCGTAGGCGACGACGGCGTCACCCCGGCCGCCAATGTGACTGCCTTTAACCCGGCCAATACGGGGCGCCCGCAACTGCGCATTCGCGGCTACAACGCCTGGGACGCCATCCGCGCATACGTACAGTTCGGCATCCGCGCGCCCATTTCGCCCATCGATCCCTACGATCCTGATGCCGATGCCGGCCGGCAGTTGTTCATCCAGGCCAACTGCCAGAGTTGCCACGGCGGCAACCAATGGACCGTGAGCCGCGTAAAGTTCACTCCTCCTCCGGCAGACAACCTGCTCAGCAATGGCCAGGTGCTTGGAGAACTCAAAAAGGTTGGGACGTTCGACCCGGCGCAAAAGAACGAGGTCAGGGCAACCGGCGCTGCTCCGCTGGGCGCGGACGGTTTCGTGCCGCCCTCTCTACTGTCGATATCCGCCTTCCCGCAAACATTCTTCCACAACGGCGCGGCGAACTCGCTGGAGGACGTGATGGCGAATGTGGCCCATCGATCTGCCGGTACGAATGGAGTGGACATGCTGAGCGATGACTATGCGCGCAGTCAGTTGATCCGCTTCCTGCTGTCCATCGACGCATCCACCACGCCTATTCCTCCTCAGTGAAGCGGCTGATGGTGGTAATCCGGAGGGGCCGGTGGTTGGCGCCTCCCCTCCGAATCATTTCGCGCTATTGTCCAGATTGCCGGCGCTCAGGTGATGTCTTGTCCCAATCGTCGCTGGTAAGTCCGTTCAGGTCCCACATGGGACGTCCACTCTTGAGGGTGAGTTCACAGATCAGCTTCTGCGTTCCGCGAAGGCGCAGGCGCCTCGAATCGACAAAACCAAAGTCGCCTTGAACCAGGCGGAGAACGGCCACATCCGCCACCGCGCCCACCGACAAGTGCCCGTACTGCTCGCGGTGAATTTCGCGCGCCGGATGCCAGGTGGCGCGCGCCACCACATCCTGCACGGAGACTCCCATGGCGAGGAATTTCGACATCACGTTGAGAAGGTCCTTCATGCCCGCATTCATGCTGGTGACGTGCAAGTCAGTCGAAATAGAATCCGCCAGGAAACCCTGCTTGACTGCCGGAACCGCCTGGCGGAAAGAGAAACTGCCGCCGCCGTGACCGACGTCGAAGATGACGCCGCGCTTGCGCGCATCGAACAGATAGGGCAGAAGATGACCCTGGGCGTCCAGCATGGGAACCGCGGACAAGTAGGTGTGCGTGTAGATATCGCCGGGCCGGAGTTTCCTCAACACCAGATCCTGGAACGGGCGTTCGGGACGGAAGGTGGCGAAATCCACCATCACTGGTATGTTTGCGAGCGTGCCGGCCTTGACGGCTTTTTCCACCGGCCCCCAATCGGGCCCCGCATAGTGGGCGATCTTGACTCCCACAACCACATCCGGGTGACGTTTGGCCATATCGGCTGTGCGTTCGGGGTCCATGTCCGTGACGTCCTGCTCAATATCGGCGCGCCCCGCCATTCCTTTGCCGACGATATTGAGCATGGCGAAAACCCGCGTCTGCGCGCGGTCGATCACGAGGCGCTTGAACTCCTCGAAATTCCGCCAACCGGAACTGCCGGCGTCGACGACGGTAGTCACACCGCTGCGGAAGGTAAAGCCGTCGGGGCGTACTCCCCACTCGCCGGTGTATTCGCGGTCCATGGTGGCCGCGAATACGTGGACATGCATGTCTACCAGACCCGGGGTGACATAAAGAGAGTGGACATCCACCGTGCGGCGAGCCTGGGACGGGGGAATGTCGTCCGCCACCGCGGCGATGCGTCCGCTGGCGATGGCGACGTCGCGAACAGCATCAATCCCATTCTTGGCGTCGATGACATGTCCTCCCTTTAGCAGGAGATCGTAGCGTGGCTGGGCCCACGCGGCCGTGCACGCGAGGAAGATAATCAGCAATCGAAGTTGGGGCATTTGCTCTTGAGGATACTGCCAGGCTGGGAGGAAACTCAAGAGCCGTCTCAAGCCCGCTCCCGGGCGGCCCCCGAGCGTACGGACCGGGCACGCGCCGCTTACGCGATTTCCGCTAGAATCGGAATCGAATGTCCGCGACTCGGCCCGGCCGCATCGGCACTTTTGGGATTGGCCTGGCGGCGTATTGGCCGCAGTTTCCCGGCTTGAAAGAGCGTCTGGAGGGATATCAGCGCGAAGTGGAATCGCGGCTTGCCGCGATGGGGGCGGATGTCGTATCGAGCGGCCTGGTGGATACGGCGCCGGCGGCAGCGCAAGCTGGAGAGCGAATGGCCGCCGCGAGACTGGACCTCATCATTTGCTACGTGGGTACGTACGCTACGTCTTCGCAGGTGCTTCCGGTAGTGCAGCACGCGCACGTCCCAGTGCTCATACTCAACCTACAGCCCGCCGCGGCGCTCGATTACGAAAGCACGGACACCGGCGAATGGCTTGCGAACTGCTCCACCTGCTGCGTTCCCGAAATCTCCAATGCTTTCGCGCGCGCGCGGGTGAAGTTCCGCGTCGTCTCTGGAACCCTGCGCGACGACGCCATCGCCTGGAGCGAGATCGAAGGCTGGGTCAAGGCGGCCGCGGTCACCCGGTCCCTGCGCGCCAGCCGCATCGGATTTCTCGGCCACACCTACCCCGGCATGCTTGATCTGTATTCCGATTTCACAATGATCAGCGGACAAACAGGCGCTCATATCGAAATCCTCGAGATGTGCGATTTAGAGGCATGTGTCAGCCGTGTAACCGCGGCCGAGGTGGAGTCGAAGATCGCTCTGGCGCGCGCTACGTTCGCTTTCGAGAACGTGGCGGAGGGCGATCTCGATTGGGCCGCTCGCGTGGCCGCCGGATTGGACCGGCTCGTGGAGCAGTTCGATTTGACCGGCCTCACATACTACTACCGCGGGCTTGATGGCAACCGCTACGAGCAACTCGGCGCTGGAATGATTCTTGGCAATTCGCTGCTCACGGCACGCGGCATCCCGGCGAGCGGCGAAGGCGATCTGAAAACCTGCCTCGCCATGTTGATTCTCGACCGCCTCGGAGCCGGCGG
Organism: Bryobacterales bacterium; assembly: GCA_020847895.1. Classification (GTDB taxonomy): domain Bacteria; phylum Acidobacteriota; class Terriglobia; order Bryobacterales; family Bryobacteraceae; genus CADEFT01. The sequence continues at coordinate 5,741 of JADLBG010000021.1, read as the reverse complement.
GTCGTTCACCGAGTTTTACGCCATGGACCTGCGCGAGAATTTTGTCCTCATGGGACACGACGGACCCGGGCATCTCGCCATCAGCGACCGCCAGCCCGTGCTGCGCGGTCTGGGGCTCTATCACGGCAAGCGCGGCAGCGGCGTGAGCGTCGAGTTTTCCGTCAAACACGGTCCTGTGTCGATCCTCGGCATGACGCAAACCGCGGAAGGGTCGCTGCGGATGCTTGCCGCCGAAGGGGAGTCCATTCCGGGCCCGACGTTACGAATCGGCAACACCAACTCGCGGCTCAAGTTCAAGAACGGTGCGCGCGAGTTCGTCAACAAGTGGTGCGAACAGGGGCCAACGCACCACTGCGCCCTGGGCATCGGGCGCCTGCACTCTTCTCTGGGGAAATTCAGTGAACTGATTGGCATTCCTTTGGTGGAGGTGACATGATGCGCCTGTTTCTTCTCCTTCTCGCTTCCTTTGCGATGGCCTCGCCGCCGGATAGCGGAACTCGTATGAAGCAATTGTTTTCCGACCCGCCGGTGGAGTATTCGAGCGCGCCGCTGCTTGTGTGGAACGGCGCAGTAACCGATGCCGCCATTGATCGCATGCTCGACGATCTCAACTCCCAGCACGTCCGGGGCTTCTTTATCCACCCGCGCCCCGGCCTCATCACTCCCTATCTGACCGCTGAGTGGTTCCGCCTTGTCCGCCATGCCGTGGACGCGGCCACGCGGCGCGGCATGCAGGCATGGCTCTACGATGAGAATTCCTATCCGAGCGGATTCGCCGGCGGCAATGTCCCTGCCTCCCACCCCGATTCCTATAACCAGGGCCAGGGCCTCGTGCGCCGCCGCCTCGCCCAGGGAGAAAGCGCTGCGAATTGCGTTGTGCATACCGGCGAGAACTGCTTCGAACGCGTATCTTATCCTGCGCGATCGTGGAACGCGGGATTCCCGTACGTGGATCTGATCAAGCCCGGCGTCACCGAGACTTTCATTGAAACCACCATGAGCGGTTATGAGCGCGCGATCGGAGGCGAGTTCGGCAGCCGGGTACCGGGCATCTTTACCGACGAGCCCAACATTCATCCTCCCGTGGCCCAATCGATGCGCTGGACTCCCGATCTCTTCCCTCAATTCGAGAAGCGATGGGGCTACGATCTGCGGCCACATCTGCTTTCGCTGTTTGAGCCCGCGGGAGACTGGCGCAAGATTCGTCATGACTACTATTCACTGCTGCTCGAACTCTTCATCGACCGCTGGTCCAAACCCTGGCACGCCTACACGGAGAAGAAGCGCCTTCAGTGGACCGGCCACTACTGGGAGCACGGCTGGCCGAGCCCGCAGGACGGTCCTGACAACATGGCCATGTACGCATGGCACCAGATACCCGGTATCGACATGCTCTTCAACCAGTACGCCGAAGGCGTCCATGCGCAGTTCGGCAACGTTCGCTCGGTGAAGGAACTGGCAAGCGTGGCCAACCAGATGGGCCGCCGGAGAGCGCTGAGCGAAACCTACGGAGGCGGTGGATGGAGCCTCCGCTTCGAGGACATGAAGCGCCTGGGAGACTGGGAATTCGCGCTGGGAGTCAACTTTCTCAACCAGCACCTCTCCTTCCAGACCATGCTGGGCGTGCGCAAGTACGACTATCCGCAGTCGTTCTCCTACCACGCTTCCTGGTGGCCGCAATACCACGTCCTGGCGCGTTATTTTGAAAGACTCTCGCTGGCCCTGAGCACGGGGCGCGAGGTGAATTCGGTGCTCGTGTTGGAGCCCACGACATCGGCCTGGCTCTACGCCGCCGTCACTTCGCCGGACCCGCGAATGGAGCAAATCGGCGAGAGCTTCCAACAGTTCGTCACGACGATGTCCAAGCAGCATATCGGCTACGACCTTGCGAGCGAGAACATCCTGAAAATGCATGCCTCGGTGAGAGGACCGGGCTTCGTAGTGGGTGAGAGAACCTACAAGTTGTTCGTCCTGCCGCCCGGCACGAAAAATCTTGATACACCCACGGTGAGGCTGCTCGAAGCCTACCTGCGCGGAGGCGGCCAGGTGCTGTCGTTCGTCGACCCGCCCGCACGGGTTGATGGCGCGGAATCGAAGACGGTGAGCGCGATGGCCGCGCGATGGCCGACGCTGTGGCGGCGCGCCGAGGCGTTCGATGCCCGCCTGTTCCCACCCGCTCCCGTGGAAACCACCAGCGGCGAATTCTATCTCATGCGGCGCGTAACCGATGATGGCGAGATTCTGTTCGCCGCCAACCCGAGTCTCGAAAACCCCGCCTCTGGACGCTTCCTCAACGCCGCCGTGTTCGAACGGCTGGACCCTTTGCGAGGCACGGTGACGCGCCAAGATGGCGAATTCCACCTGGCCCCCGGCGGCAGCCTGCTGCTTTTCGCGGGCAAGAGTTCGCAGGCTCCGTTCGAGGCGGCGCCGCGGCAGCGCACGCCCGTCCCGCCGGCAGGTCCTCTCACGGTGCGCCGCACTGCTCTCAACACCTTGAAACTCGATTACTGCAATGCCTCCTTCGCCGGGAAAGAAATGAAAGGAGTGTATTTCTCTAAGGCAAGCGATGCGATCTTCCAGCACTACGGCTTCCCCGAGGGCAACCCCTGGCACACCGCCGTGCAATTCCGGTCGGCAATTCTCGACCGGAACCATTTCCCCGCCGGTTCGGGCTTCTCGGCGTCGTTCTCCTTCGAAGTGCGGCCGGGCGTCGATATCAGTTCCATGCAAGCCGTGGTGGAGCGCCCGGGCATCTTTAAGGTACGGATCAATGATGCGCCGGTGGAGCCGCTGCCCGCCGCCTGGTGGATTGATCGCGACTTTGCCGTCTACCCCATCGGCGAGCACGTCCGCGGAGGAAGAAACGCGATTACGGTGAGCGCGCAGCCGATGTCCGTCTTTGCGGAACTCGAACCAGTCATCGTCAGAGGCGAATTCAGCGTGCGACCTGAAGCGGCCGGTTGGAGCCTCGCTCCCGCACAGCCGCTCGCCACCGGCAGTTGGAAGCAGCAAGGACTGCCGCTCTATGGCGAGCAGGTCGCCTACCTCCGCAATTTCCCGATCGAAAATACGTCCGATCATTACACGGTGCGATTGGGCCGCTGGTTCGGAACATTGGCCGAGGTTCGCGTGAATGGAGCGGACGCTGGAGTGATCGCATGGCAGCCCTATGAACTCGACGTTTCGAAATTCGTACGCAAGGGGAGGAACGAAATCGAAGTGCGCGTCCACGGGTCGCTCAAGAACGTCCACGGACCGCATCATGGCAATGTTCGCAAAGGCTTCGCCGGACCGCATATGATGCGCTACGCGCCCGAGAGCCAACCGCCCGGAGACAAGTACGATCTGGATGATTTCGGGTTGTTCGAGGATTTCGAACTGTTGCGGACGCGGGCGCAATAATGCGCAGCACGTTGGTCTGCGCATGCAGGTATCCGGCTGCTACAATCACCGTGCATGTTTCGTAAGGTTCTGGTCGCCAACCGGGGAGAGATTGCCGTGCGCGTTATTCGCGCCCTGCGCGAGCGCGGCATTCCCAGTGTGGCTGTGTATTCCGATGTAGACCGCGCTTCGCTTGCCGTACGGATGGCGGACGAGGCGGTGCACCTGGGACCCACGCCGTCCACGGAGAGCTATTTACACATCGAGCGAGTCCTGGGAGCGGCTCGCAAAGCGGGCGCGGATGCCATCCACCCGGGCTACGGCTTTCTCAGCGAGAACGAAATCTTCGCCGCGGCTTGCCGCGATGCCGGACTAGTGTTCATCGGTCCCTCCGCCGAGTCGATCGGCAAGGTCGGGTCCAAGACGGCGGCGCGGCAACTGGCGAAGGCCGCCGGGGCTCCGATTCTGCCGGGTATGGAAGAACCGGTGCGGAGTACGGAAGAAGCGCACGCCGCGGCAGCCCAGATCGGCTATCCCGTGCTGCTCAAAGCCACGGCGGGCGGAGGCGGCAAGGGGATGCGGGTCGTCGAACGCCAGCAGGATCTGGACTCCGCGCTGCGCGACGCATCGAGCGAAGCCGAGCGCGCCTTCCAAAACCCGGCGGTCTACATCGAGAAGCTGATTCTCAAGCCGCGCCACATCGAGATTCAGGTGCTCGGCGATCATTACGGACATGTCATTCATCTCGGCGAGCGCGAGTGTTCGCTGCAGCGGCGCCACCAGAAGGTGATCGAAGAGTGCCCGTCGCCGGTGATGCTGGAGCATCCCGAGATGCGTCGAGCAATGGGAGAGGCCGCGCTGCGCATTGCCAGAGCGGCCGGCTACTACAATGCCGGAACCTGCGAGTTCCTGGTGGACGACGCGCGCAATTTTTATTTTCTTGAAATGAACACACGGCTCCAGGTGGAGCACCCCGTAACGGAACTTGCCACTGGTCTGGATCTGGTGGACTGGCAGTTGCGTATCGCTTCGGGCGAGCGGCTCACCTTACGGCAGGAGGATATCCATTGGCGAGGTTCGGCCATCGAGTGCCGCGTCTACGCGGAGGACGCCGAAATGGACTTTCTCCCGTCACCCGGAAAGATCACCGCCTTGCGCGAGCCCTCCGGGCCGGGCATCCGCGTTGATTCCGGAGTCTACCCCGGCTGGGTGGTTCCAATGGACTACGACCCCATGCTGGCGAAGCTCATCGCCTGGGCGCAGGACCGCCCTTCGGCCATCCGCCGTCTGCAGCGGGCCATCGAGGAGTATGCCGTAAGCGGCATCAGGACGAACCTGTCCTTCTTCCGGCGTGTTCTTGCCGACCCGGGATTCGCGGGCGGGAAACTGCATACGGGATTCATCGATGAGTTTTTCTCCCGGGCGGGCAAGGGGGAGGAAACGGATGGCGAGTTGGCGGAGTTTGCGGCGGTCATCGCCGCGGTTCATGCATCACGGAAGAGACTCGCGCAGCCCGCTCCGGCCGCCGCCGAATCGAGATGGCGCACTGCCGGATTAATGGAGTTGATGCGATGAAACGGATTATCCGAATCGAAAACCGGCAAGCGGAACTCGAATGGAGGAACGATGGCGACCAGATTACCGCCACTCTCGTGTGGCAAGGTCTGGGCGCATCCACTCACCTGTTGCGATACGCCGAGGTGGAGCCCGGTGTCTATTCGCTGCTTAACCAGGAACGGGCAGTGGAAGCGCGCGTCACGCCAGGCCCGGAAGGGTGGATCGTGGAACTGGCCGGCCATCGCATTACCGTGGAGGTGGAAGATCCGCGGGAACTGTCCAGCCGGGCCAGGGGTTTTGGCGCGGAGGGGCAGCAAAGCATTCGCTCGCCCATGCCGGGCAAAGTCGTGCGCGTTCTCGTGGAAGAGGGGGTCCGCGTGGAGCAAGGGCAAGGGCTGGTGGTTGTGGAAGCGATGAAGATGCAAAATGAAATGAAGGCGCCAAAGTCCGGGAAGGTGATCGCGCTTGCGGCGCGGGCCGGAGCAAGCGTAACCGCCGGAGAGGTGCTGGTAACGCTCGAGTAGGAGAAGCATGGCGGAAGTCTGTCAGGTTTGCGGTGGAACGGGATGGCGCATCATCGAGCGCGACGGCATCTCCGGCGCCGAACGCTGCCGGTGTTCACAAGCCGAGCGTTCCAGGGAATTGCAATCCCGGGCCAAGATTCCGCCGCTCTACGCGAATGCTTCGGTGGAGAACTTCCGACTGCCCCGCGACAATCCATCCGCGGAACTCGCTCTGGGCCAGGTGCTGACCACCGTCCGCACCTACGCGCGCGAGTTCCCTGCCCTTGAAAAACCCGGTCT
>JADLBG010000020.1 GCA_020847895.1 Bryobacterales bacterium | reverse complement strand
GGCACTATCTCGACGGGGCCGCGCGAGCCCACTCGCTGGTGATCAATCCTCACAAGTGGCTATTCACGCCGATCGACCTGAGCGCTTTTTATACACGCTATCCGCAGGTGCTGCGAGAGGCGCTTTCGCTTGTTCCTGAATATCTACGCACTGCCGATGACCCGCTGATATTGAACTACATGGATTACGGTGTGGCTCTCGGGCGCAGGTTTCGCGCGTTGAAGCTGTGGTTCGTGATGCGGTATTTCGGCCGTGACCGCATTGCCGCGCTGATTCGCAACCATATCCGCATGGCTCATGATCTGTCGCGGCTGATCGAGGCCGATGGGCGATTCGAACTCTGCGCGCCGGCGCCGATGTCGCTCATCTGTTTTCGTCTTCGTGGACCGGACGAGGCGACGCGCGCTCTGCTCGAGAAACTGAATGAGACCCACGGCGTGTTCTTCTCGCATACGGCGCTTCATGGCAGATTCGTGATGCGCTGGGCTATCGGCAATATCCACACGACCTGGGAAGATGTCGAAAAGACGTGGGAACTGGTGCGGGCGCTTGCCCCGCAATGAGCGGTCCAGGGAATTCGCGCGCTAAAGATCGCGATAGCAGAGCAGGCGAATTCCCAAGCGCTTCACGGCGGCTCGCGTTTCTTCGTCCGTGAGCGCGTCGAGTTCGCGCCGGCGGCTTTCCTTCAACCGGGTTCTGGACGACAGGAGTTCCTCCGTGCAGAACCCCGGGTGGGTCATGAACTCCGTGCTTCCCAGTGGCAGTTGCTCGAGCAGGGCCACCAACTCGCGCGTGCGGAAGTGGCCTGTCAACTGAAATCCCGCGAAGTGGTCCGTGGTTTTGCATCCATGCGAGGAGAGAACGCGGTGAAAGCGGCGCCGGAGGAAGTCGAGGGAGCGGCTCAGCAGGCGCCTGCCGATGGGAACGCCTCCGGCGCTCATCGGATAGTCGAACGGTCTTCGGACCCAGGGGATGCCGTACCGATGGGAAATCCGGGCGACGGCCTCGAGCACGGGCGGCAGCAGGTGCGTGTGCTTATGCGTGTCGAGGTGTGTCGGCTTCACTCCGGCATCGAGAATCTTCTCCACCTGCGCGGCGAGTTCCTTTTCCACCGCCAACTCCCGTTTGGCCATCGCCGCCAGCAGGGCTTTCAAGTCCCTGGGGTAAGGCCTGTGCGGGGGGAGCAGCGAACGGCCGCCGACGAGGACAAGGTGACAGCCGATGTCGAGCGAGGGGTGCCGTTTCGCCAGTTCCACGGCGTGATCGAAAGCGCCGCCGTTAGCCATCAAGGTGGTGGCCGTCAAAATGCCGTGGAGGTGCGCGTGGACGATTCCCTCGTTCACGTCTCGCGTGAATCCGAAATCATCCGCGTTGACCACCAGCAGCCTTTGAGGATCGCGCGGGTGGGCCGGGGCGCCCTGTGCGAGCCTCTCATGAACTCGCTCGCACAACGGAGCCTCGCCGGCCGGCAGACTTGCACATTCGCGGTCGCGCGGGTGGGCCGGCGGGCCCTGTGCGAGCTTGTCGTATCCGCTCAAAACAGGCCCAGTTTGATGCGCAGGAATTTCTTCGGATTGGCCCGGAAATCCTTGAGCAGGCCATGCATCTCGCGCGTCGCGCCGTTGATCGATTCATAAAGCTGCGGATTCACCAGCAACTGCCCCAGCGTTCCTTGCCCCGTGTTGAGCTTGTCGACGGTGACATCGATCTTCTTCAGAAGGGCGGCAATCTGATTATGCAGATCGTCGCTCTTGAGCAGCTTGCCTGCCGTGCCCTTGCCCGCCTGGATATCCTGCAAAACGAGCCTCACCAGCACCAGATTCCTTTGCAACTCGTCATAGACGGCCGGGTCTTTGAGCAGCTTGCCGGCGGTGCCTTTTCCTTCTTCGACCGTGGAGAGAATGCGGTCCATGCGCTGGATGGGCTGGCGGATGTCCGTATAGAGAGTGTCGTCATAGAGCAGTTTGCTCACGGTGCCCTTGCCCGCGTTCAACGCCACGGAAGTCTTCTGGAACTCCGCGAGGATGGCATTCAGACGCTGGTACAGGGTCTCGTCCACCAGCAGTTTTCCGATGTTGCCTTTGCCCGATTCCACCATCTCGACGATATTGTCGATTCTCTTGAGAGTGATCTGAGCGGAAGTGAGCAGCGGAAAGAAACTGTCCATGATTTCGAAGATTTCCTTTGACGCCTGGCTGGGGATGGTTGCGCCGGCCTTTACGGTGTCACGGCTCCGCCCTTTCTTGATATTGATGAACTTCGATCCCAGCAGGTTCTCGGCGCTCACGGTGGCGATGGAGTCCACCGGGATTTGCGAGAGCATATTTTCATTGACGCTCATGTCGATGCGGACGACGCGATCGGGATCGGTCTCTCCCGTGAGAACCACACTTCTGACATTGCCCGCATTGATTCCGTTGATGCGCACGGGTGAACCCACGGCGACCGCGGCCGCATCGCCGAGGTATGTGTAGAGCATCACTTCGTGGGTGAAGAAGCTGGTGGTTCCCGTGAGGTAATAGATGAGCACCGCCACCAGGACAAGGGCGACAAGGGCGGTGATGCCCACTCGCAACTGCGCCCAACTCACTTTGCTGGCTGATGGCATGGCAATCTCCTCAGTGT